>CAIVOB010000052.1 GCA_903907475.1 Candidatus Omnitrophota bacterium | reverse complement strand
CGGAACCATGCCCGCCCCGTTACATCTCTACAATTAGAATTACGGAGATGTAACGGGGCCCGCTCCTTGCCTTTACGCCCCGCTCAAATCCAAGTCCAGCCACCCGCTAATAGACAGATTTAGTTTATATTTTGTGCGGAGGATATTGTGAAGCGTGCATTAGAAGTTTTTCGGCTCTTCTACTTATGGTAGTGTGCAAGGAATTACGACGAACGGAGGACACTTCACTTAGCGAAAGTCATCCGGGAGTGAGTCGTAAGCCGCAGCACACGGCGAAAAACTTCGCACGCGGAACAATATCCGAAGGACAAAATATACAGAATTCACTAATATTATATTGCGATTAAGAGATTTTCACTTATAATAGAAATCATGATCTACGATCGATTCCAACAAGAAGCTATTGACCATATTGATAACGGTCATTCCGTAATTGTTTCTGCTCCCACGGGCGCCGGAAAAACCGCGATCGCCGAATATATTATTGAAGGCGCGATCCGCAAAAACTTAGGAGTAATTTATACTGCTCCAATCAAAGCGCTCTCCAATCAAAAATTTCGCGATTTTAAAGGCCAGTTCCAGGATAATATCGGAATCCTTACCGGAGATGTCTCTATTAACCCTCAGGCTCCGATTTTAATTATGACCACCGAAATTTTCCGAAATAAAATTTTAGATGAACCAGAAAGTTTAAATAAATATTCCTGGATTATTTTTGATGAAATTCATTACATCGATAACCCTGAGCGCGGAACGGTTTGGGAAGAATCTTTAATCTTTCTGCCTAAACACATGAATTTACTCGGATTATCCGCTACCATTCCTAATATTGAACAATTCGCCCGCTGGATTGAGTCGATTCATAATAAAACTGTCAAAGTAGTAATTGAAAAAGAACGTCCAGTACCCTTGCATTTTGCTTTTCAATGCGCCGATGTCGTCGTCGATAAATTAGAACAATTAAAGCGCCTGCGCTCCAGTAAACCTAACCGCCTCCACTCGCTAATTACTTATCTCCAAGCTAAAGAAGGACTGCCGGCAATTTATTTTGTTTTTAGCCGCAAACGCGCCGAAGAACTCGCGCAGGATTTATATGGCTTCAAATTTCTCAATCCTGAAGAAACCAAAGAAATCACAGAAAAATATGAAGCGCTCGTCGCGCGGTTTAATTTAAAACATGAACAATCCGCTCAACTTATGTTTCCGCTCATCCAACGCGGCATTGCCTATCACCACGCCGGAATGCTACCAACACTTAAAGAAGTAATTGAACAACTTTTTACCAGCCGGCTCTTGAAAGTAATTTTTACCACCGAAACTTTTGCTCTGGGGATTAATATGCCCAGCCGCTCGGTAATGTTTGACGGACTACGTAAATTTTACGGCACCTATGTCCGAAATTTAAAAACCCGGGATTTCTACCAAATGGCGGGTCGGGCCGGAAGACGAGGTATAGACAAGGAAGGTTTTGTCTATACCCGCGTTAACCCCCAAAGAATAAATTACGAAGAAGTACGCCGAATTATTTTTGGACAACCCGAAGAAGTGCGTAGTCAATGGAATACATCTTACGCCACAATTTTAAATCTGTACGAAAAATACCAGGAAGACTTATTTAAAGTTTACCCACTCTCCTTACATTTCTATCAATCACATAAAAATGAACAAAAACAAGCTTTAAAACTTTTAGAAGCCAAACTCAAAATGTTACAAGAAAACGGATACATTTATAATAAGGAACTTACCGCTAAGGGAAAATTTGCTAAAACCATCTATGGTTACGAACTGGTTTTAGCCGAATTATACGAACAAAACATTTTAGAGCAATTAGACGAATTTGGATTAGGGGTAGTTGCCGCCTCAGTAGTTTTCGAACCGCGTAAAAATCAACGCATGCCAATCGGAATCTCTAAAACTAGTCAACATCTAAAAAGAACTTGCGAACAAATTTATGATCAAATTAAAGGCAAAGAACGCCGCTACAAAATTTATCCTTTTAGCAAACTCCCCTATTTTCACCTTTGCTCGAGTATGGAAACCTGGTTACGGGGAACAAATTTTGCCAAAACCCTACAAATGACAGATTGCGACGAAGGCGAAGTAGTGCGCTATTTTCGCATGAGCGTCCAGGTGCTTAGAGAAATTTCTCAAGCCCCGGTAGCATCTTATTTGCTCAAAGATAAGATCAAAGAAACCATCCGGGTAATTAATCGCGATATCGTTGATGCGGAAAAACAACTGCGGGAAGGCTAATTCTGTTTAAACTTTAACACCCGACGCTAATAGGTATTACGTCGGTGTGCCCCAGTGAGCAAGTAATCCTGCAGAATTTTTTTATGGTCAAAAGCAAAATCAATCTTTTCAATTTCCTCTCGAGTCATAACTTTTAAACTCGCAGCATCATCTCCAGCGCGTGGCGTACCTTTACCTTTGGCGATAAATACCGTGCCAATAGTATGAAAACGCGGATCGCGCCGAGGATCAGAATAAGTATGAAACTGTTTAACTTCCGTTAAATCTAAATTTGTCTCTTCTTTAGCTTCCCGAATGACAGCATCCTCTAAACTTTCGCCATAATCTACAAACCCACCTGGAAGCGCCCAACCAAAAGGTGGGTTACTTCTTTGAATAATAACAATTCCTTCGGGTAACTCAATTAAAGCATCCACGGTTACAAAAGGCCCGCCAGATAATTTAGTCGTCACATATTCTAAATAACCCAAAACTCCTTTTTGAAAAACCTTCAAAGCTTCTTGATTATTTAAACAAAAGGTAATTTCTTTTAATATAGAATTTTCATCACGCAAATGCTTTAGCACCTCCTGCGACATAATTTTAGCAGCTGCCAATAGACTAAACCCTCCGGTGCCGCAACCTAAAGCCGGGAAAACCAGTGATTTAATTTTTAACTCTTCCGCAATTCTTAATGAATTCTTAGCGGCATTACGAATCTTTACTTCATCGGTTTTAAAACTCATATCCATGGTTGCAGCATGAATTACATATTTAGCAGATAACTTACCAGCAGAAGTCGCCACCGCCTGACCAATTTCAATCGGAGATCTTTTGAGTGCCTCCTCCTCAATAATCTTACCACCCTTTTGCTTAATTGCTCCAGCTACTCCACCACCCATCACTAATTTATTATTAGCCGCATTCACTAATGCCTCAGCTTGAATTTCGGTAATATCACCTAAAACTACTTTAATTTCCGTATTTTTAATTTTCATAAAAACCTCAAAATTAGAAACTACTCCCCGATGATTTTAACTAACACCCGCTTCTTACGCTGCCCATCAAATTCACCGTAAAAAATCTGTTCCCAAGGCCCAAAATCTAACTTGCCACCAGTTACCGCCACCACCACTTCGCGGCCCATAATTGTCCGTTTTAAATGCGCGTCCCCATTATCTTCGCCGGTAAGATTATGTCGATATTTATCTTTACCAAAAGGTGCTAACTTTTCCAACCAAAGCGTAAAATCTTCATGTAAACCACCCTCATCATCATTAATAAAAACACTGGCGGTAATATGCATTGGATTCACTAAACATAACCCTTCTTGAATCCCGCTTTTTTTCAAAGCCCCATTCACTTGATCGGTAATATTAATAAACTCCTGTTTTTGCCGCGTGGTAAAATAAAGGTATTCGGTGTAAGCTTTCATTTATAATTTCTCCAAAATTAAATTATTATTCTTTTGATCCACTCTAAAATTAAAATTTCTTAAAAAAGACATTCCTAATAATCCATCGAAATTATTCCTCGTGCTCTCATCCGCCGGTAAAATCGCCGCTTCCACATTCCTAACTTCAGACCCCTGAACTTTAACGCTTCCTAAAACCACTCTTTGCACTTTAACTTTCCTTCCATCAGCTAAAATCATAAACATTGTATCATTACGCCCAGGCCGAGAGTCAATACCTAAGCTATTAGCTAAACTATTTGCTAACACCACCAGGGAAGAACCGGTATCTAACAACAAATTTGCCTGCACTTTCCGGTCTATCACCGCATTAACCATAATATGCCCGTTTTGAGAATCCACCTCTACTGATTGCGGAAGACGTTCTTTGCGTATTTGAGCTTGACGCATTTTATCCTGTTCTTTGAATTTATCCTCTTCCCACTTCTCTTTAATAAGAGCAGTATCCTCCCGAGAAGATTTTTGAATACTTTCAATATCACTCTTAAAAAACTTCATTGAGCCAAACCCAATATTTAGATCTACCATTTCGGCGTCTTCTTTTTTAATTAAACCTTCGATGCTCCGACCACTCTTTAAATATAAAGTATCCGCCTGTAAATAAATATTGTAACTCAACAAGATAAACAGCGCTAATCCCAAAATAAAAAAACTATATTTTTTAAATTCAGGCACTTAAATCTTACTCCTTTCGTGACCTTTTAATTTTAGGAAATCTTTTTAGCGCCGCTAAAGATTTACGTAATTTCCCCAAAGGAAGAGCATACCGGGTTAATTTCCCGGATAAAAATTTATCATAACCGGCTAAATCCATCATCCCATGTCCGCTATAACAAAATAAAATTACTTTTTTCTTGCCTTCCTTTTTGGCTTTCAGAGCTTCATCAATGGTCGCAGCAATCGCGTGGCTTGTTTCCGGAGCACAAATTGTTCCTTCCGTTTGCGCCCAAAGCATTGCCGATTCATAACATTTAACCTGATCATAAGCGCGAGGAGTAATTAAACCTTCTACTGCTGCCTGGCTCACTAAAGGAGCCATCCCGTGATAACGCAAGCCACCGGCGTGAATCGGTTCCGGGACAAAACCATGGCCCAAAGTATGCATCGCTAATAATGGCGTAAGTCCGGCAGTATCACCAAAATCATAAGTAAATGGCCCCTTAGTTAAAGTTGGACAAGCCGTCGGTTCAACGGGGATAATTTCAATTTTTTTACCATGGATTTTATCACAAATAAAAGGGAAAGCAATTCCCGCAAAATTACTTCCTCCGCCTACGCAACCGATCACGACATCCGGGCCTTTTTCTTTCGCTAAACATAATTGTTTCTTCGCTTCCAGGCCGATAATCGTCTGATGCAATAAAACATGATTTAAAACGCTACCCAAACTATAACGAGATTTCCCGCTTTTATCCGCCAACGCGTCTTCTACTGCTTCACTAATAGCAATTCCTAAGCTTCCCGGAGTATGCGGCATTTGTTTTAAAATCTGCCGGCCGGCATGCGTATCAGGACTAGGAGACGCCACGCACTGAGCATTCCAAACCTGCATCATTACTTTCCGCATTGGTTTTTGATCAAAACTAATCCGCACCATATAAACTTTACACTCTAAACCAATCAGATTACAAGCAAAAGCTAAAGCCGACCCCCACTGTCCGGCACCGGTCTCGGTAGTCAATCTTTTAATGCCGAATTTTTTATTGTACCAAGCTTGTGCCACCGCAGTATTGGGTTTATGACTGCCAGCAGGACTCATACTTTCGTCTTTATAATAAATATGCGCCGGAGTTTTTAAGTATTCTTCTAACCTCTTGGCGCGGCGTAAAGGGGCCGGCCGCCAAAGAGTTAAAAGCTCTAAAATTCCTTCCGGAATATCGATCCAACGCTGCCGGGAAACTTCCTGTTCGATAATATTACCAGGAAAAATCTTTGCCAACATCTGTGGCTTAAGTGGCGCACCATTAGGAGCTAAAGGCGGCTGTAGCGGCCCATGTAAATCTGCCGCCAAATTATACCACTGCCGGGGAATATCTTTTTCGTCAAGTAAAAATTTTTTCGTTGACATTTTTTCTCCTCTTTAGAAATTAATGTTTATTACCAAAAATAATATCCGTCAAACCTTTTACAATATTTGAAGTGAGCGGTTTAAAAACATGCTCCGGTTTCACCAGGCTTCCGCTTAATTTAATCACTCCAAGAGTACCCATTTGACCCATAATTCCCGTAGCGACATCTTTTAAACTCGCCTTTAAAGGAACCATTTGACTAAGAATCTCCACGCTTAGAGCGCCATCAAGTGAACCATCAAAACCGATTTTAAGCGGCCCGGAAAAATTAGCAACCTCACTTTTTAAACTTAAATTACCAGTTGAAATAAATTTATCTTTAATCGCAAAATCTGCACTACATTGCGAAACAGCCACATTCCCTAAATCCTTAGTAAATAATAATTTTCCTAATCCTTCCAACAAATTAAACTCCCAGATCCTGCCTTGCAATATTGCGAAATTTCCAGCACCCTTAAGTTTATCTAAATCATTTAAAAAACCATCCAGCTTAGCAGAAATTTTCAATGTTCCTGAAATATTTTTGGCTTTAGCAGAAGTGTCATCTTTAAGCTTCGCTAAATTAATATCCGTAGCAGCAAATTCAATTTGATACGGTGGATTTTCGGCTTCTAAATTCATCGCTCCTTGAAGCGTAAAAGTTCCTTCGTAAAAAATAAAACGTAAAGCCGGAATCTTAGCCGACCCCTTTTCTTGCGCATATTCCGCATAAAAATCCTGCAGCGTTAAACCATAAAGCGATAAATTACTGCTTGATACTGTCGCCTGAATTAAACAATCCTTAAGTTGCGCCCCGTTACCTTGCAAGCTAAAATCAGCGTCAAGCTCTCCAGAAGGCTTAAAGGATTTTATAACCGGATATTGCTTGCTCAGTAATTGTTCTAAATCTTCTAATTTTAGATTAATTTTTCCTTTTAAATCTAATTGCGGCCCATTCACTTGAGAATTATCAATGAAGCCGCTGAGCAAAAACTCAGAATTAAAATATTTACCCTTAACTTGAGAAACCTTGATCCTTTTACCTAAAAAATCGAAATTTCCTATCAAACTTAAATCTTGAGAAAATAATTTCCAATCCAAATTCGGTTCTGCGAAGTTTACCATCGTCCCTGAGCTTTTGTACTCTTTACCGAGATAACCAAAATGCGTGATCGACCAACTTAAAGCTTGTTGACTAAACTCTAAAACCGCGGCCAAATTTTCAATCGGAATATTTGGCGTTAATTTTAAATTTGCATTTGGCACGTCTAGGCGGCCGCGGATACTCCAGTTGCCCTGTTCATCAGGGTGTAACTTTAAAGTTAAAAACGCTTTTCCTTGCGCAGAATTAATTAACGCAAAATTAAATTTTTCTTTCGCGATAACCGGAAGATCGTTTAAATCGAAATTAGTATTAATATTAAAAACCGGGGTTGTAAAATCTTTAACTCCCAATTCAATTTCAAAAGGTAAATTCAATAATTGAACTTTTAATTTTTCCGCCACCAAAGAGCGTTCATTAAAAATGGCCCTTCCCGAAAGCTCTTTAATCTCCCCCAAAAAATCAATTCCTAAAATATCCCCGTGCTGCATATCGCAAAATCCCGCAAATGAAAATTTATTAGTTGCAAAATCATTTTTTATTTTTGCCTGGAGCGCTAAATCCAGTTTAATTTTTAACTTATCTTTTATAATCGTTAAATTATGCGTCTGGACCCCCAGATCCACCGCTAAAGACTTCGCCTGACAATTAACTTGCGCCTGAAGATCAGCTAACCCCAAAATATCTTGGCCTAAATTATTATAATAAGCACCAAACTCTTGCCAAGATAAATTATTGACCTTAATATTGCCCTGCCACGACTGATTAGAAAATTTATATTCACCCTGCGCAGTAATTAAAACCGGTAAAACTTGCGTAATTTCAGCCTGCAGATTAAATTTCACGCTTTCCGGCAAGCTAAAAAATACACTCAAGCTGATATTTTTAATTTCTTTTTTAAATTGTTGCGCCAAACTATCATCTTGAAAAGCAATTTGCCCGGAAGAAATATTAAACTTATAAAGCACAACGTTAAACTCTGATTTAGGGCTTTTAAGATTCTCAACCGCGCTCTTTGCCACCGGAGTACCTGCGGTGTCTAAAGTAAAAGGATGAAAAAAATCTTGTAAATTAAAACTGCCGTCTTTTTGACGTTTGACAAAAATATAAGGAGCTTCAAGATTTAAATTCGGAATGATGATCTGTTTTTTAAGAATCGGCCAAATAAAAATTCCACAGCTAGCCTTCCGCGTGCTTAAAATCACGACTTCATTTTCAGAGATAACTAAATCATGCAGCACTAACCCCTGAAAAGGGTTAAACTCCACAGATTTTAAAGCCACCTTTTTCCCGGTATAATTCTGGAGGGCGTTAACAATTAAAACATAAATTTTTTGAGGCAGAATCACTTGGTTTAAATAAACCAGGCCGATGGAAATTATCAAAACGATTACCAGCGCAATAATGATAAATTTTTTCATTTATGCTTTACTTAATAAGTTTCTTGGCGAATTTAAAAGCTTCAAACTTATTTTTAATTTTTCCGATTCCTTGGGCCTCCTCAAGCTTTCCTAAAAGCTGGCCAATAAAGCGGCCCGGAGGTAATTTAAATTTACGCATTAAATCATTGCCATCGAGAATCCGGGGTACACTTTTTTCCTGATTCTTCTTAAACAATCTACGCACCAAGGCCTTCACAATTTTCTCGTGGCGCGTGCGCGACAAAGCAGTCGTCAAAGGGCCCTTGGTCGCCCGCTGATCCGCTAACGATAATAAAAGTACACCCAAAGCATCTTGGCCCGTATCGCGAAAATAACGAAAAATTGCCCGCTCGCTCGGATTAACGTTACTAGCTAAATATCCCGGCCGTAAATGCCAAAGTACCATCCGCTCCAAGGATCGGGATTCATCATTGGCTAATTTTAATCTCCGGCAGACGATACGCGTTAAACCTAAACCAATTCTTTCATGGCCATGAAAGATAATCTTCCTTTTTTCCCGCCGTAAAGCTTTAGGCTTGCCAATATCATGTAAAAGACAAACTAATTTTAAAAGACTCCCGCGGCTGCGAGACCCCGAAAGCTCGGCGTTTAAATAATTACTCATCTCGGGCTTTTGTTTTGCTGACTCCAGCAACATCTCAAATTGACGTAAAGTTTCTAAAGTATGTTGCCAAACATCAAGATGATGATAAGGTCCTTGCCCGATTTTACGCATCGGTTTTATTTCTGGAAAAATAATCTCTAAAATCTTTAATTTATCCAGGCCGGTGAGACAGGTATAAGCCTGCTGGGTATCAAAAATCTTAAACAGTTCATCACGGATGCGCTCTCCAGAAACAGTAGCGAGCAAGTGTTTATTTTTCTTTGCTAAAAATAAAACTTCTTTATCTAATTGAAAATCCAAGCGGCAGCCAAAACTAAAAGCCCTTAAAATTCTTAAAGGATCTTCGCGAAAAGAATCCGCGCTCGTGACCCTAATAATCTTACTCTTAAGATCGGCTCTACCGGAATATAAATCAATAATCAAAGAGCCTAAATCTTTATTAATAAAAACATCTTCTAATTTTAAAGCTAAAGCATTAATCGTAAAATCGCGATGCCGCAAGTCTCCTTCTAAATTTAAAGCGCGAAAATCCGTAAAATCAAAAGTATAAATTTGATTCCTAATTTTCTTGACCACCCTGCAGGCAGCATGAACCTCATCCAAAATCACGAATCCCGCGCCAAGCTTATGCGCTAATTGACGCCCAAAATTCAGAGCTCCGGATTTTAAACAAAAATCAAAATCCGGATTAGCTTTTTTACGCTGCAGAATTAAATCCCGTAAAATTCCACCAACTAAATATAATTTTAACTTTCGCGAAGTAGCACAATTATAAATAATTTTTAAAATTTTTTTATCCTGAAGATTAAACTCTAATTTTGATTTCATATTTAAATGAGTAATGGCGGAGGGCACCCTGCTGCCAGTTTAAGCTATTTGTCTTTATTAAACACCTGTGACTGTTTAATAATCGCATCTTCAACGAATATCGGAGCGTGAAATCTTACCGCTAAAGCAATACTATCTGACGGCCGAGCATCAATAGTTTTTAATTCTTGAGTCGCGGTGCGAATGACGATTTTAGCGTGAAAAGTATTTTCTTCCAATTTATCAATCACAATTTTTTCGACCCGCGCATTAAGATCTTGCAGCATTAAATAAATCAAATCGTGAGTTAACGGCCGCGGAGGATTAAAACCGCTAATCTTTAGTTTAATTGCCGAGGCCTCATTTAAGCCAATGACAATCGGCAAAACCCGACTACCGCCTTTTTCTTTCAAAGCAATCAATTGATCATGACGCTTTTCATCAATTACAATTTTGCTTAATTCCATTTCAACCATAAATTTCCTTTTAACGTTTTTTCTTTTTTACCACTAATTCCGGTAAGGACTTTTCGCGCCCTAAAATATCTTTTAATTCCATCATAAACTGACTAACATCCTTAAACTGCCGATAAACAGAAGCAAAACGCACATAAGCGACATCATCGATGAGTTTTAATCTCTCCATAACCAATTCTCCGATGCGGCTGGCTAAAACCTCCCGCTCGCTTTTTTTAGCAATAGTACGTTCCACCTGAGTAATAATGCCTTCCATCTTTTCAACGCTCACCGGCCGTTTTTCACAAGCTCGGATAATTCCCGCCAAAATTTTCTTGCGGTCAAAAGGCTCCCGGCGGCCATCTTTTTTTATTACCAGTAAAGATACTTCTTCAATATATTCGTAAGTCGTAAAACGCTTACCGCATTTTAAACACTCTCTTCTGCGCCGCACTGCCGATTGTTCCGCGGTCGCCCGGGAATCCACCACTTTATCTTCTTTATACCCACAAAACGGACACTTCATCCCGTACCTGCTTTCTAAATTTTCCTAACTTTAATTTTCGCTTCTTTTAAAAAATCCATCGCCATTTTATCCGGATACCCCTGCGTAATCACAATTTCAGCGATTCCGGCGTTAATGAGCATCTTAGCGCAAATAACACAAGGCTGGGTAGTAGAATAAAGTGTTGCTCCTTTAACGCTTATTCCATATAAAGAAGATTGGATCAAAGCATTTTGCTCGGCATGTAAAGCCCGGCATAATTCATGCCTTTCTCCGGAAGGGACCTTTAATTTCTGACGCATACAGCCAATTTCGAAACAATGTTTTAAACCACTAGGAGCCCCATTATAACCGGTAGCTAGAATTCTTTTTTCCTTAACCAAAACTGCTCCAACACTCCGGCGCAAGCAAGTTGACCTTTTGGCAACGAGGCCTGCCATCTCTAAAAAATATTCATCCCAACTCGGGCGAAGCGGCGCAGTAACTTTCTTTTTCATTTTATTTTAATAACTCCGCATAAAGAGGAAATCTCTCGGTTAAAATAATTGTCTCTTTCCTGATTTGAGCTAATTTTCCTAAATCATCTTTGGACTCTAAAGCCAGATTAATTAATTCCGCGATTTTTTGCATCTCTTTTTCCTGCATTCCGCGCGTACTCACCGCCGCGGTGCCTAAACGTACACCGCTCGTGACAGAAGCCGGTTGCGCATCAAAAGGAATGAGATTTTTGTTCACCGTAATGTTAACACTGCCCAAAATTCTGGAAGCATCGGCGCCGGTAATCTTCTTAGCCGTTAAATCTACGAGTATTAAATGCGTATCCGTACCTCCGGAAACAATTCGTAATCCCTTCTTTTCCAGAGCGCCGGCTAAGCTTTGAGCATTACGCGTGAGCTGCACTTGATATTCTTTAAATTCCGGCGTGAGTGCCTCAAGAAATGCTACCGCCTTAGCCGCAATCACATGCATTAATGGCCCGCCTTGAATCCCGGGAAAAATCTGGCTATCGATTTTTTTAGCAAACTCTTTTTTACAAAGAATAAATCCTCCCCGTGGGCCACGCAAAGTTTTATGCGTCGTGGAAGTTACAAACTCGGCATAAGGCACCGGTGAAGGATGCATTCCGGCGGCGACTAAACCGGCAATGTGCGCCATATCCACAAAAAGATATGCTCCGACGCTATCGGCAATCTCACGAAATTTTTTAAAATCAATTATCCGCGGATAAGCGGAAGCCCCAGCAAGGATCATTTTGGGTTTATGCGCTTTCGCTAACTGGGCAATCGCGTCATAATCCAAAGTTTCAGTTTTTTTGTCCACTCCATAACCGACCATCTTAAAAAATCTACCTGAAAAATTAAGCGGATGGCCATGCGTCAGGTGCCCACCGGCAGATAAATCCATCGCTAAAACCGTATCGCCCGGTTGCAAAGTAGCAAAATAAACTGCCATGTTCGCCTGCGAACCAGAATGCGGCTGAACATTCACATGTTCTGCGCCAAAAATCTTCTGCGCTCTTTCAATGGCCAAAGTTTCCACAATATCGACGTATTCACATCCGCCATACCAGCGCTTCCCGGGATACCCTTCAGCATATTTATTCGTGAGCACCGATCCTTGAGCCTCTAGCACTGCCAGTGAGGTGAAATTTTCGGAAGCAATCAACTCTAAATTATTATTCTGCCTTTTTAATTCTTCTTGCAGCGCCGCGTAAATATCCGGATCAGTATGTTTTAAATCTTTCACTTGATTTAGCTCCTTATCTTTTAGTCAAGCTTTCAATTAATCTAACTCTTCTTAAATGCCTGCCTCCTAAAAATTCAGTTTTTAACCAAACACTAACCATTCGTTTGGCTAAAGGTGCTTTAACAAAAGCCGAACCGAGCACTAAAACATTACTATCATTATGTTGTCGGCTCAACTTAGCCGACTGCAAATTATAACAAAGCGCCGCCCGCACCCGAGTAAATCTGTTAGCGACAATAGAATTACCAATCCCGGTTTTACAAATCAGGATTCCCCGAGAAAATTTACCTACAGAAATCTTCTGCGCTAAAGAAGCGGCATAACGCGGATAATCGCAGCGCTCCAAAGAATCCGTTCCTAAATCCAAAAAAGCAATTCTTTTTTGAGCAAAATAAAGTTTTAATTCTTCTTTCAAAGCAAACCCTGCGTGATCAGAGGCAATTAAAAGCGGGCTCATATAATTTTACTTATCCTTTCTACGGCGTCCTTGATTAAACCAAAAGTGCGAAAATAAAAATCTCCGGCCTTTCCCGCCGGATCAATAATATTTAAATCCCCATCACTTATCTTAGCAAATTCCTTCAATAAAAAAAGCCTATTTTTTGCTTCCGGAGCAATCTCTAAAACCCTTTGCTCATGGATCTTTTCCATCACCAAAATTAAATCCGCGCGGCCAATAATTTCTCGATCTACTCTTTGAGCAAAGTGCATCCCCACGTCAATGCCTTCTTGCTTAAGGAGCTCCCGCGTCTCCCCACTAGCTCCAGAGCCAGCCATAATCATCACCCCAGCGCTTTCCACCTCCACATCCGTCCTTTTTTCTCTTAATAAAATTTTCTTTAAATACGCTTCAGCCATAACTGATCGGCAAGAGTTGCCGGTGCAAACAAAAAGCACATTCT
>CAIVOB010000051.1 GCA_903907475.1 Candidatus Omnitrophota bacterium | reverse complement strand
CTACGAAACAGAGAGGAGGACTAGAACGGAATTTATTCCGTTCCCTCCGAAAAAATATTTTCGGAGACGCAGGTACTCCGGAAGTGCTCTTCGAGAATACTTCCTCCGGTCGCCTGCGTGGCTTCATATCACGTTGGGCGAAATAACATTTGAAAAATATAAAATTGATTTTGATGATATTAACAAAAGCAATATAATTGAGTAAAAATAGCCGGTGTTAATTTGTTGAATTATGGATAATTTTAAATTATTGGCGGACACGTTAATAAACGGGACGGCGGTCGAGGTTAAGGAGGCTAAAAAGGCGATCAAAAAGATGGTCGATGGAGATCGGGATTGGTGTAAAAATAATCGAGATGTATATTTCGCGATTCTTGACGATTTTGACCGGATAAAAGTTGGTCGAAGCCAGGCGGCGTTTATTGACGGCACGAGCATTTTCTTTTTGTCGCTTGGCGATGACCATTTCGAAAGACTGAAGGATTTTACTTTGCGCGCGCTTCAATCGCCCAACGGTTATGTGCGTGAAGCGATTCGCAAGGCTTCGGATTGGCTTTACGTATCGCTCACCAGCGGCGATTCCGGCAAAAAAGCGCGCCAATATTTGCAGTACGTGCGCGACTTGGAAGCTTTGATTAGCAAATACCCCGATAATTCCCGCGCGAAATATATACATAAAATGCCGCCGTCCGTAAACAAAAGCTTGCAGATGGTTCGCGCCAGAATAGTTGAAAGTCCCGCGTACTTTGAAATTTTGGATAAATTCGCGCCGGCATGGATCAAGGATAAAAGAAAGAAAATTTGTTTGGCGTTAGAACTGGCGATCGCGAAGAATAACTTAGAGGTATTGGCTGACTTTGAGGTGGATAATATCCGCCGGATCATTTTCTTTGAACAAAACGGAAGGGTCTTGTCGGATGTATTGGAGATAATTAACCCCAAAGAAGCAGATTTGAAAGATGCATTGGCGCTGTGCAATGATGCGTGGAATTATTTTCCCCACGATTTACTGGGTGGAAAATGTCCCGCGGAGGCCGTGCGGGAGTTAAAGATTAATGATCGCGAATTTCCCCAAGTGGCGGATGCTCCGATGTGGCAGGAGATGGAGGATGTGCCGAATGTGTCGCTTTCTTTGGAAGATGGAAAATTGGTGTTGGAAGGGGCGGAGGAAAACAATCTTTTTGACAATAAAACTTTAATTGGGACCAGAGCGGGCGGGAAGAACGGCAAGTTGCGCTTTTATTTTATTTTTACCCCGGCGCATGATATGGAGTTCAGCAAAGGCTTGGCGGCTCGTTTTAGGTTGGCGGCAAAAAAAATAGCTGGGCAGTATGATTGCGATTTGGAGGAAATGGAGATCGAAAAAGATTACGCGCTGATAACAATTCTTATTCCTTTTAATGTAGCTCCTGGGAGATTTGGGGATAAAATACTTAAAACCATAGGCAAAGGAAGAGAGAAATTAATAAGAAACCATTATTTTTCCGGCAATGTTTCAAAACCGGGATTGGGCGAGATAAAGGATTATCTTGCTTATTTAAATAAGGAAAATATTTAAAGATATTAGACGTAAAAAAATATCTTTTTATTATTTTAAACCTATTACCCCAAGTATTTTATCAGCGATACCACCTGTCGTTTTTTTGATTTTTAATGAAGCAGATATGATGTTGAAATCACGTTTATAATTGTCCCACATAAATTCTTTAAAATTCTTAGT
>CAIVOB010000050.1 GCA_903907475.1 Candidatus Omnitrophota bacterium | reverse complement strand
CGCCGGGACGGAAATTTTATCAATCGAAACTAACTCTAATTTTGTCGCTACGACCTCTGGCTTAAACTCCGCCAAAACTTGGACCGTAAAATTCCAACCAACCTTAAGATTAGGATTATTACGCAAATAAAATAAACTTAAAATTACATTTTGAATCGGACTTTTACTTCGGATTACCTGTTGCTTAATTATTTTTTTTCCATTAAACTTTTTTATCTCCACGATAAAATTTTTCTGATCATATTCTTCTGTAACACGCTCTTTCCACCAAAGTTTAGAAATCGTACGCTCAATCTTTAACGGCAGCAAGGTTTCCGGGTCGCTATAAATTTTCTCTACCGAATCCACAAATAATACTTTATAACTCAAACTTACTAAATTAACCTTTACGCCATCTAAATCTACCAGGCCAAAATTATTATATTCTGACCTTCCTAGCGGGCTTAAAAGATAGAGAATTTTCTCTCCGAGATAATCATGGCGCTCAGTTTCTGCCTGCAATAAATTATGCTGCGCGAAAATTATTAAAAAAATTATTACTGCCATAAAAACTTTATTTATCTTCATTTTTACAAATAACCTTTTTTTCGCATTCTTTTGGGACTTGCTCAGTCAGATCTTTTATCTTAGCCGGTTCAGTAGATTGAAAATTGCCCGCGAACACCGACGTCACTACGGATTTAATATAATTACTATAGATATCCCACTCCGCTTTCAGGCGCCACTGCAAGAGATAGCGCGAACTATTCTTTTTACCCAAAGAAATGGATTTTCTTGTTCTAATTTTTTCATAAATTCCTAACATATGCTGGGCAACCAAATTAATCGGATATTTTTGCACTGTCATTCTGATGATCTGCTTAATAGTTTGTAACTCTGCGCGCGTACGCGCTAAAGCCCAGCCAAGCGCCGTAACAAAACTTTTTTCATCCATCTCCTTGAGTAAACGGCCGTTGTGGTAATCCTCGACCACTTCCCGAGCTCCCGGAGCGTCAAGTGCCACCACCGGAAGGCCCGCGGCCATCGCTTCAATAAGCACAATTCCTTGAGTTTCACTTAATGAAGCAAACGCGAAAACATCCATCGCGAAATAAGCATCCACCAAATGCTGATAATGCAAAACTCCGGTTAAATGCAATCTTTTTTCCAAACCCGCCAATCTAAAAGTCTCTTTAATCATTTTTTCCGATGGGCCAAGGCCTACAATCAGCGCGTGCACTCGGGGATCTTTTTTTAACAATTCCACCAGGCAATTTGTCAGAAATTCTAAGTTTTTCTCCGGAGACAATCGCCCGGCATGGCCGACCACCAAAGCATCAAGCGGAATCTGATTTTGCTCCCGAAATGTTTTACCATCGCCTTTAGCAAAACGCTGGGCATCCACTCCGGTCGGAATGACCTCCATCGGAGTCTGCACCCCTCTTTTTAACAAAATCGACTTTACGCTTTCACTCGGCACGATTACCTGATCCACCAAATTAGCATATCCGGAGGCAAGTTTAACCATAAATCGTTTCACACCTTCATTATGAACCGGCCAATCATGCACGTATTGTTCAAACATCGTATGATATGTAAAGGCTAAGGGTATCGCATGCTGCCGGCTGAGACGTAAAGCAAAATCTCCCATAAAAAACGGACAATGGCTATGCACGATATCCGGTTGAAAATCTTTCATTAAACGCGTTAAAAGTCCGGAGACCGGTAAGTTCACCGAAAAAACCGTCCCGCTAAATTTTTGAATCGCCGGAATACGCAAAACACCCGGTTCCTCTGTCGGCGCGCCCGCAAAAGCCGGAGTGACAATTAAAACTTCATGGCCCAATTTCTTAAATTCTTCGCTAAAAGAATGCACCGACTGTTCTAGGCCTCCGACCATCGGAAAATAAGTATTCGTCATCATTAAAATTCTCATTTTTTATCCTTTAATTCCATAAGCGCCCTTCTCGCCGCCAAGCCTACCGCCGTATAAGAATCTTTCGCGCCCATAATTAATCCTTCTTTTTCTAAATCCTCTATCAAAAGCGGTTTACCAAATCTCACCCTAATCGGGTGGCATTTAGGAAACTTGGCCGTACTCGCCCAAGCCTCATGAGCACCCTCAATCGCCACAGGCACCAGCTTTGCCCCCGATTCCTTGGCTAAAATACCAAACCCTTTTTTAAATCTTCCGATTTCACCGGTCGTGCTCCTTAATCCTTCCGGAAAAAAACATAAACCCTTACCCCGTTGTAATACTAAAAACGCGCTGCGTAATGACTCCAAAAAATGCGTGGAATAATCAAAAGGAATTAGCCTTATCATCTTGACTAAATTTCTTAACAAAGGAGACTTAACAAAAGGCCTAAAAAAATAAGGAATAAAAACAAAATAAAAAAGCTGAAAAACCGGCCGGCGCGGTAAACAAGCGGCAATTGCCGGGCCGTCCAGGTCGCTAGTATGATTAGGATATAAGATATACGCTCCAACTTTCGGCACGTTCTCAGCGCCTTCTGCCTTAACACTAAAAAATAATTTAAAAATCGAAAAATTTATGGCAATAATAATAAATCGAAAAAACCAAGCGAAAAAACTATTACTGAATTCCAGCGCTCCCAAATGTTCTTCTTTTGGTAAAACCTCTAAATGTTTTTTCCAATATCCGGGCGCTAAAGGCGCCATTTGATCCTCCTCCGGACGGATACCTTGAGCATTTTTGAGCGCATCGGTGATTCCTAAAATAAGATGTTTCACGCTAAAAGCCCTAGAAATTGCCTCGTCTTTAATATCAGCCTGAAAAGCTAACTCAATACAAGAAGCCAGCTCTATGCGGCCTAATGAATCTATTTCCAAATCCAACTCTAAAGAATCCTCAAGCATTATCGGCCGCTTAATACCGGATATTTCCTTTAAACATCCTAAAATTTTTACACCCGTTTCAGACTCAATTAATAATTGATCAGCAGCTGTAAGTTCTCCGGATACCGGAAGCGCGCCCTCAATTCCTGCGATTACTCGCGGTTCATATATTTCCTTAACCGCTTCACGGTCTAATTTACCAAACAAAATATGCGGTAAATCCGTAAGCGTAATCGTAAAACCTTGAAGCCTTTTATAAACCGGAAGCGCCAAAGAAGTCTCATCAAATCTCTCCTTAATCGCTAAATGCAAATTAACTACCGCGAATTTTCTAAACGCCTCCAGATCCGGCTGAATAACCGCCCAAAGCACCCGCGATCCCCTTACGCCTCCCATTCCAGAAACTGTAAAAACACACATCTCTTTAATCGGAGCAACTTTAGTATAAAACTCTTCAATCTCTTCAGGATAAATCTCCTCAATGGAATTTAATATAATAAAATCTTTCACTTTAGCGATAACATCTTTTATCATTATAAAATCTCTCTTCCTAAAATTTACTTTGCTCTAAAAACCCACCATTTAAAGCAAGAAAAAGTAAATGCACCGGTTAATGCGGTCGCGAAAATTAAGGCCAATAAAATATTCTTCGGCCAAACGTTGAGCATGCTTTGATTCGTCAAAACATTAATGCCTAAAGCTAAAAAATTAATTAACACATACCAACCGATTTCAGCATGCGAAGATTGGTTACGTTTAAAAATCCAATATTTAGTAAGTAAATACGACACTATACCTGCGCTGGTAAAAGAAATCCCCTTAGATATACTGAAGGGAAGAAAATGAAACAAGATATAATAGATACTAAAATCTACGGTATTAACAATAACCCCCGCGATTAAAAACCGCGCAATCTCTTTTCTCACATTCATCGTTATTTACTTTCCATCCACTAGCCCCGGCGGGGATTTGTGCCACTTGTACCCGATTACCGCGTCATCATACCCACGCTTAAAGAGCCGCTGCATTTCCTGTCGATCAAACATCTCTTTTTGACGCGGCGCAAAATCTTCCGGAATATACGCTAAATTATAATCCCAACCTTTTTCTTGCGCGAAAGCGTAAAGCCTATAAGTGTCACCATCCATCTTTGAGGAGCCATTAGTTTCAATCAAGCGCGAAGTTATCGCCGCCAAATTGTCTTCCACTTGCTTAGAGTGCGGTGACATATAACAGCAATTTAAAACATATAACTGTGAGCTCACCCCCATACCTTCCATTAACTGATAAATATAAAATATTCCACCCACCACTCCGCCATCAGCATGCATCTCATCATAACGCCGTCCAAAAGCTTCGACTTGAAAATAAACCGGAGGCAACATTACCGGAAACGAACATGATGCCAACATTATTTTACGAAACATCTCAACCGCTCGCTCCCCTCCTTTAGATGCCAACGCCCCCATATCCCAAATCACAAGTTCCTGAGCATCAAGATCGGTGGTCCCCACATATAGCCTACGCCCTTTGGCATGCTCTTTAGCGATCTTAGCCATTAAATTTTCATCAACAATATCATTGATTTTTTTAGCAAACAAAGCTGAGCTATTCACAGAATCTCCAAACAGAATGCCAAAAATACTCTTTTGTTTTACAACATCTTTGGTCGAGATCGAAGTAAATAAGTTTGCCAGCCGCTCTTCATATTCTTGACCTGAAAAAGTAGCCACCGCGATAAGTGATCCGCTGGAATAACCGGTAACGATTTTAAATACCGGACGCTCACCTGATTTTAACCATCCTTTTAAGAGCCCGATACCGTAAGCGCTATTGGACACGCCGCCACCGATAATAAGCGCGGGATAAATCTTTCTCTCGTTAACAAGATACTCTGATTTACCTTCTTCTTTAAACGAACGCACTAAACTCTGCCGCATCAAAAGCAGAGAATCCGGTTTATCTTTGTAATAGCGAATATCCGGCATGCCAACCACGACCGCTTTCCCAACCAGATTTTCCGGCACCGCATATCGCAGATGAGCGCACCCTAATGAAGTAAAAAGAAAAATTACTATTAAAAGTTTCTTTATCATTTAACCGCCTCATATTTCAATTCTAAAGAATTCGTACCCGGTAAAATTCTGACATTCGTAAAACCGGGTAAGCGAATATCAATCGGTGGTTCTTGTGCAAACCACCGTCCAGTCCATTCCACAAGAATGTTTTGTGCTTGAGGTTTGAGAGAAATTTGGATATCTCCAAAACTTGTCGGCGCCGGCCCAAATGAAATAGTTTCGTTCTTTTCCAGCCAAACGCGCGGAATTCCTGAACCTAAAATTAAACCCTTGTCTTCTTCACGCACAAAACAATTCCTCATCATGAGTACCCATTCCGCCGCCGCCCAAACATGTTGCCCATCTCCCATACACCCTCCGCCAGTGCGCGGATGTACTGACTCCGGCCATTGTCCGGTCGGTGAAGCCAACTTCGCCACCGCAGTCATCAAGCTAAAATACCTTAGGTCTCCAGCACGTAAAAACACCTGCGCCAAATGTAAAGTCAAATAAGGATTAATTCCCGAGTGAGTCATATCATGAAAAAATCCGCCATGCACTAAACATTTTTTCATTAAAAAATTAGCGGTATCTAAAATTCTCGGGTCACTCTCTTTAAAGATCCGCAACGGATAACTGGCAACTAAAGAACCAATCGCTCCGGAATCCAAGCGCCGATAAGGCGAAGCCGGTATTGCCAACCTTTCTAAGCGGCAGTTTACTTTATCTAAACTTAAATTAACACTTTCTAGTAATGACTGCGCTTGGCTGGCAAAATAAATCGCCTGTTCCTGATCTTTATAAGCAGAAGACAAAAAAGCTGCGGCTTTTAATCCCGCCACCGCCCAAAAGTCATCCCAATAATAAAAATCATTCGGCCCCAAATGTTCGGCGCTAAATCCGGACGGTAATAAACCCGCGTGCGCAAACGGCAGATTATTAGGCAAAAGTTTTTTATAAATCCACTTACCCGCTTTATTAATTGATTCTTGCCATTCTTTCGGCGGAAGATTTCCCGTCATCTGGCAATATTGACGCATAATCCACAAAGCTTCACCGTTAGAATCCCACTCTCCTTCCTGAGAAAGAAAATAACCTCGCGCGGTCTGACGCGCGCGAAAACAATCTAAGGCCCTTCGAACACGATCCTTTAGCCCCACAGCTAATAAAGCATGTAAAATAAAGGCGGCATCACGAAACCAAAACCGGCGATAAATATATGGCCCCGGATAAACTTCTTTGGGAGAATGCAAAACCATCGTCTGAATCGCGACTTCGTAAAGAAATTGGAAATGTTTATCGGGAATTTTTAATTCTGCCGCCCCGCGCAAGCTCTTTTTCCACGCTAATTGAGTAGATTCAAGATACCCCGGAAAGGATTCTTTTATCATTTTATCCTTCGTCAAAGGTACTAAAACTGTCACTTCTTGTGTTGCTCCGTCTTTTAATAAATAGACCGCTGCCGCGCTCGCCATGCCAACTTTACAAGGAATTTCTTTTTCATTTTCCTTATTTAAAAGTCGGCTATAAACATCACCGTGACAATAATCCGAAAATACAAACCGCTCCGGAGGTTTATTGAAATAAATAAACTTTTCTTGATTTACCTGCCAACCCCGCAAATCTTCCAGAAGAGTAATACTATTTATGAAGCTCACCCCTTCAGGGTTATAAGGCCTGAGAGAAACCACTAACTGCGCCTTAACGCCGGCGAATCCCGTAATTTTAAGTTCGCAAATTGGCACCTGAGCTGAACCAATAACCTGCGCTTCTAATTTAAGTTTTAATTGTTCAAAGCTCGATTCCGTAATCACGCAAAGATTATTATCCATAACTATTTTTTGCGAAACGTTTGGGCAACCGAGCTGCCCGAGAGGCAGGCGCGACGGGATTAACGGCTCTCCATCTTCTGGAATAATCCAAACATCTAAAGACCAGCTATCATAAAAGGGAGTGATCAATCCCCGCGGATCAACGAGCGGAAATTCGATGCCATCAGGGACTCCTAAAGCTGTCCAATTTCTATGGGTAAGATTAATTTGCGTCAACGAAAAAGAACGCGGAATGAACGCCTCATTGCGAGGATTATATTGACATTCCACCCAATACGGCCAGATCCAATCGAGATTATGCTGAATCGCTAAGCTATTAATCAAGCCCCGAGCATGCATCACAACACCAGAGCGCAACAATTCCATCGGCGCGACTACCTCTGAAGGTTGCGTAAAATTCTGCAACTGAGAGATGATTTTAATCGGATCCAGAAATCCATGCCGCCGCGCAACAGTTTTTACTAAAAATTTTAACGGAAACCATTTCCACCAAACGTAATAAAACCCCTCTTTTAACAGGGCTCGAAAAACCCACCATTTGAAACAAATAAATGTGAAAGAACTTGTTAATATTGAAGCGCTGATCAAAGCAAAAAAAACGGACCCCGGCCAAGCGTTAAGAATAGTTTGATTTGTTAAAACATTAATTCCTAAAGCTAATAAATTAATTAAAACATAGCGGCTAACTTCCAAATACGATGAAGCCTGATTGTATTGAAAGATCCAATACTTATTAAACAAATACCCGACAATACTTGCGCTGGCAAAAGAAATTCCTTTCGCTAAGCTAAAAGATAAGAAGTGAATTAAAAAATAATAAACTCCAAAATCTATCGCTCCGACAAAAATTCCCGCAATTAAAAATCGATGAATCTCTTTTTTAATATTCATTTAGTTTTTTTAAGGAAATTTAACTTTTGACAGCCATAACACTAATGAATGTCCCCACAAATCACGAGTGGGGACGTTCTTGAATTACAACCCAAGACAACTTATTTACCAATATTTTCGATGTGCCTGCCAGAATCTGAAATATCTCGTCCCACTCCTCTAGCGGCGTTGCATCCTAAAATTGAAACCATTAAAATCATCGCTGCCAGACTCAATAAAGTAAGTTTTTTCATCTTGCTCTCCTTTGTATAATTAACTTTGTAAATAATAACATCCTGCTTATCATCACGCATTACTTTGTGACCGTGGTGCTCGTTGTCGTTACTGTAGTAGTACTCGTAGTTTCCGGCATTACTGATCTATCAATAACTTCTTGCGTCACAGGTTCTGGCAGCGGGGAAGCGATAATTTTTTGTACCATTACCTCACCCAAACGGTCAATTAAATTAACGGTAACATGCTGGCCGACCCTTAAATCCTTAATTACGAGAAACTTTTTATCCGCCAGATCAGTCACGCGCGTCTCATCCTGATTAATCCTGTACTTTGTTATCCCTCTAGTATCCTGGCCAACATCACTTTTAAGTTGCAACGCTCCACCCTTAACATCAATCGCAGAAATTTCGCCAGAAATACTCCTCATTTTCATATTAGATTCCACTCCCGCGGCAAATATTTGCGCCCACCCCCCAAAGAACAAAATTCCAAAAACTCCAATTAAAATTACCTTAAATCTCCACATTTGCCACCCCCTTTTCTTTAAAAAATCCAACCAATCAAACCTCCAATGAGCCTAAATGGTAAAGCAATAACCCAGCCAATCGCATGTACAGTAGAACTTAAAATTCCAGGATGCCCGGAACGAGTTTCGGTGATTGTGGTGGTCTCGCTCTTTTCCACTACTCCTTTATTTTGTTGATTATCAGAAGATGCTACTGTTGTAGTATTCTGTCCTTCATCGTTAACCACTCTATCATTTGAATTCATGACAACCGTTTCGGTTGTTGTTTTACGAGTACTTACACAACCAAAACCCATAAAAAGCAAAAACATCATTAACCCTAAACAGACGCCACTTTTAAAACAATGTTCGAATTTTCGTAACCAATTCCGCATTTTTTCCTCCGTAATTATTTTACTCTTGCGTTTTATAATATTTTATTTCGCGCTCTTATTGATCAAATCCACTAGTGCCTGGCCATCAAATGGTTTTTGTAAAAAACCTACCGCTCCGGATTTTAAAGCCCTATTATTTAATGTTTCATTCTTTTCCGCAGAAATAATAATTACCGCGCGTCTTGATCCAGACTTAACCAGCTGCTGCAGCATTTCCCAGCCACCTAATCCCGGCATATGAATATCCAAAACTAGGCTGCCGGGGACATTATTAGTAACAACTTTTAAAAAATCCTCCGCGGAGGTAAAAGTATCCACGATGAACCCATAGGTCGCCAACATCACACTCAACGCGCGGCATACGGATTCGTCATCGTCAACTACAAAAATTTGCTTATTCTCTTCTATCATTTTGTTTTCGCCGTCCTTAATAAATACTAGATTTTTTTACCTCTCTGTCGGCTTTGCATTACTTAAGATTATCTTTTTCTTCCGTAGTTCTAGTAGCCTTAACTCCGCTTTGAGAATTTACCGATTCAAGAAATTCATATGAAGGTTGGCCATAAACCCGGTCCTTATCGCGTTGCACTAACTTGCCATGATAAAACATTACTTTTGAATAGATAATACCTAAGGCATTCATTTTCTCTATTTTTGAGCGATTATTATTCGCGTACTCCCAGACCTCATATTCTCGCTCATCAATGACCATTTTACTTATTTTTTGCGGCTGTCCGATCTTGGCAATTACGTCTGCCTTGGACATTCCATAGG
>CAIVOB010000049.1 GCA_903907475.1 Candidatus Omnitrophota bacterium | reverse complement strand
CTCTATATTCCGGCCCCAGATAAGTAAAACATAACTCCCACACAACAAAACAACCGCTAAATAAAAAATTTTAGGGCGTAAAAACTTATTTAAAATCGCTGCCAGGCCGATAAAAAAACTTATCGCTGACAAATAAATAAAATGCTCCGCCACAAAAGCATTAATCGCAAAAATTCCTGATTGCGGAAGAAAAAAAACTAAGGCCCAAAAAAATAAAAATGCAACGGCTCTATTTTTTCTTAAAACCAAAAAATACCAACAGCTAAAGATAAATACCCCTAAAATAAAAATCGCCACTAAAATCTCTGCTCTCCCTTGGGGCGGCAATAACTGCCAAGACATATGTAAACCCGTGGGGAGAATTAACAATTTCAGATAAGTAAAAATCACCTTTGGTATTGTTATTACTCTTTCAAACCAGGGCAAACTTGCCAGGAGCGGAGGGCGCAAAGTAGCAAAATGAAAATAAGACAATCTTAAAATAAGATACCCTAAACTAAACGCAAAATACGCAGCGCTGGTTTTAATTAAATCACGCTTTATTTTAAATTTCACCGGCAAATAATAAAAGATATAAGCGCAAATTACAAAAGGGAAAACCAGCGCGATCTCTTTCGCTAAGAGGCCGCAAACAAAACTTAATAAAGATAACAAATAAAAGATTTTTTTATACCCCCCGGTTTCCTCCTGGCTGCGAATAAATAATAATAACGCTAGAATTAAGCTAAACCCTAAAAGCAGCTCCGCGCGTCCTGAAATATAGGTCACAGACTCCGTATTAAGAGGAGTGAGCGCAAAAAATAAACTTGCCGCTAAAGCCACCGGCAAGCAAGCAATAAGCCTAAACGCCAGAAGAAAAACCAAAAAAGCTACCCCAATTTGTAAAAAGATATTCGTGAGATGGTAACCAAAAGGATTGAGTTGCCAGAAATGATAATCGACAATATAAGAGATTGTCTGTAATGGCCGATAAAAATTTGAACCGCTAGCGACCCCAAAAAAAAGATCATTCGTAAAACTAGAAATTAAATTTTGCGCAGAGCGAATTAGGGTATTTCCCACCACCAGGCCCGCATCATCCCAAATAAAAGGATTCGTCAAAGAATTAGCGTAAGCCAAAAAACAAACTACGCTAATAAGTAAAAAAACTAAAATGAAAAATTTTATTTTTTGCATGGAATGAAATTACAAATTTTTAAATAAAAAAGGGGAAAGAATTTCTTCTCTCCCCTTTTTTTATCACGAAACTTGATTCTAAAGCGGCGTAAGTACTCCACCGGTAGTGCCGGTATAAATTACGCTTCCCGTTGTACCCGATGTTACTGGGGTGGCCACAAAAGAATAACCTCCTGCGGACAAAGTACAAGCATAATTATATCCTTGAACAGCATTACCGCAATATGCGGCCGCTGAGGATATAAAATCCACTAAACCTGGAGTTGCTACCTGCGCAGGATATGCACCACTATGACTGGTGGCATATACTTCAGAGGCAGTGCATAAACTACGCACCGTAGCTTTGGCTGCTGCTTCGTTAGCTGTTCTTCTGGCAGTAAGTAAATTCGGAACTGCAATTGCAGCTAATAAGGCGATGATAGCGACAACGATCATGATTTCGACGAGTGTAAAGCCTTTTCTATTCATTAAAAATTCCTCCTTCCCAAGGTCAAATTGACTTTTTGCGTTACTTTTTAGCTACTTCTTACTTTCCGTATCCAATAATTATGACTTAATCCTAATAAGAAAGTAACTGCCAAGCCACACTAAAGTTCACCTTATGTATCCACAACAAATCTAACACGTTACGCCAATCTTGTCAAGTACAAATAATTAAGCACGGGCCTTTATTCCTCTTGCTCATTATAACGAAAAATTCACTTCAAATCGCCGGTAGCGGCAATATAAGTATAAACATTCGCTGCTGGGCCAACATAACTGGCACTACTGGTTTTACTCCAATCCGAAGTAATTCCGCCCTGCGCTAAAACTATAGCAAAACAAATATTAGTTGTCGCACAAGCGGCATTAGTTGCAGAATCCAAAGTTGCCGGGTAAGCTTTATGCTGAGCAAAATAAGTTAAAATTCCCGCCCGCACTCTGTCGACGACACCTTTTTCTGCGGCTAATTTAGCG
>CAIVOB010000048.1 GCA_903907475.1 Candidatus Omnitrophota bacterium | reverse complement strand
GCCAAAGCCGGTTTAATCTTCGCCAATGGCGTTTTCGGATTTAAAGAAATTCCTAATTTCACATTATCTTGCTTTAACTTACGCGCGATCTCGGCCAAAGTTTTCAGATTCACGGTCTCAATATGCACCGTAATCATGTCGCTGCCTGCTTTAACAAAAGCATCGATATAATTGAGCGGATTCTCAATCATTAAATGCACGTCTAAAGGCAGTTTCGTCGCCAAACTTAAATATTTTACCACCACCGGGCCGATAGTAATATTGGGCACGAAATGGCCATCCATCACGTCAACGTGAATTAAATCCGCGCCTGCCTGGGCTACTTTTTTAAGTTCAACTTTAAGCTGACTAAAATCCGCCGACAATATTGATGGAGCAATCTTTATTTTCATTTATACAACTTTCTCTTTTTAATATAATCAAAAACTTTATCCGTGACTAAATACCCGAACGATTTATTCTCTGCCACGCACTGGCGCACCTCGAAACCGGAAACATCCACCGCGCGAATCGGTAAAGTCTGAATATAATCCGGAATCTTCTCCAAAGGATATCCCGGGCGCGTGGTGGCGACAAATTTGACCATTTTTAATATTTGGCTTAAATCCTTCCAGGCATTTAAATATTCCAAAAGATCCGAACCGATAATAAAATAAAGTTCATCCTTAGGGTGTTTAAGTTTTAATACTTTCAATGTGTCAATAGTGTAAGATCGGCCTTGGCGTTTAATTTCCAGATCCGAAACCGCGAAATATTTATTACTTTTAGTCGCCAGGCGTAACATTTTGAGCCGATCAGCTGCCGGAGCGATATTTAAATTATCCTTATGCGGCGGCAAAGCCGTGGGAATAAATATAATTTTATCTAAACCCAACTTCTCTCTGGCTTCTTCGGCTAAAATCAAATGTCCAATGTGCACGGGGTTAAACGTTCCTCCCAGGATGCCAATCTTCACTGGCGCACCTGGCCGGAGCCCATGACGATATATTTATATGTTGTCAATTCTTCCAGTGCCATCGGGCCACGGGCATGTAATTTATCCGTCGAAATTCCGATCTCCGCGCCCATTCCAAATTGCTGGCCATCGGTAAAACGGGTCGAAGCATTAACATAAACGCAAGCCGAATCCACTGCTTGAGTAAATTTCGTGGCATTTTCTAAATTATCCGTGACGATACTATCTGAATGATGCGAACCATAATCATTAATATGCGCGATCGCCACATCCAAATCGCTGACCACTTTCACCGAAAGTACTAAATCTAGATACTCGGTACGATAATCTTTTTTTGTCGCCAGTTTTACTCCTTTAACAATTTTTTGCGTCAAAGCGCAGCCCCGGACCTGGACACCTGCGGCTTTAAAAATTTTAAGCATCCCGGGTAAAAATCTCGCCGCGACATCTTGGTGCACGAGCATACTTTCCATAGCATTACAAACTCCCGGCCGCTGCACTTTCGCGTTAAAACAAATATTTTGCGCCATATTTAAATCCGCCCATTCATCAACATAAACATGGCAGATCCCTTTATAATGCTTAATCACCGGAATGCGCGATAACTTAACCACTCTTTTAATCAACGCTTCTCCCCCGCGCGGCATCACCAAATCAATATAAGCATTTAATTTCAAGAGAATATCTATCGCTTTCCGGTCGCGCGTTCCAATTAAATTAATCGCGCCCTCCACAATACCGTGTCGGCGCATCACCGCTAAAAGCACTTCATAAATTGCTAAATTAGTTTTTAAAGCTTCGCTCCCACCGCGCAAAATAACACTGTTTCCGGATTTAAAACACAGCCCGATACAATCCGCTGTCACGTTAGGACGAGATTCATAAATAATCGCGATCACCCCGATCGGCACACGTATTTTTTGCAGCTTTAAACCATTAGGCGTCTGCCAACCGCGCAATAACTGGCCCACCGGATCACTAAGTCTAGCAATCTCAAGGATTGAATCCACCATTTGCTTAATTCGTGAATCATTCAAAGTTAAGCGGTCAATAAAGGCTTTTCCCTTACCAGAGAGTGCCAAAATATCTTGCTTGTTTGCCTTTAAGATCGTCGCTTTTTCTTTTAATAAAGCCGCGGCCATCTCCTCTAATACTATATTTTTAATCTTCGTCGGCAAAACTGCTAATTTTCGCGCCGCGACTAAAGCGTTTTTGGCAATGCTAATCATCTCTTGCTTTAAATTTACTTTCATTTTTTTACCGGTAAAAAAATCGTTCCGCTTTTAAAGGGACTAGCAACAACCGCGTTAATAATTCCAAACTTACTACCGTTAGCGATGACGCAAGGAATTCCAGCAGCAATTACCATGCGCGCCGCCTCTAATTTCGTGATCATCCCTCCGACGCAAATCTTTTTATTTGTAGAACATGCTAAAGACTTAATCTGGCCGTTAATCTTGCCAACGACACCAATTACCTGTTTATTTTTATCTAGCAATCCATCAACATCAGAAAGAATTACCAAAAGATCCGCATCAAGTAAGATCGCCACTAATGCCGAAAGTTTATCATTGTCGCCGAATTTAATCTCTTCGGTGGCCACAGTATCATTTTCATTAATGATCGGCAGCGCTTTAAACTTAAGAATAGTATTGATGGTATTCTTAGCATTTCCGTAACGCTTTTTTGAAAAATCATCCCAAGTTAAAAGCACTTGGGCGCAATTTAATCCGCACCTGGCCAAAGCCAATTTATAAACATGCATTAATTCATGTTGGCCAATCGCCGCCACTGCCTGCAGCTGGCGCAATTCCTTAGGACGCTGCGTTAATTTTAAAATTGACATCCCTAAAGCAATCGCTCCGGAGGAAACCACCACGACTTCTTTACCCTGTTTAACTAAAATCGCAATCTGGCCGGCAAGATTATTTACTAAAGCCATATCGAGCTTATTTTTCCCCGCCGCAAATAAACTGGAACCAATCTTCACCACAATTTTTTTATAACTTTTCTGCGATGGCATCAATTAACTCCCCCAAGTTCATTTTTTCTAACGCCGAAATCGGATAAATTGTTTTTTTCACCGTTTTCTTAAAACGTTTTAAATTCGCGCTCGCTCCCGGAAGATCCATTTTATTCGCCGCGATAATCTGCGGTTTTTTATAAAGATCCTTACTATAATTTTTTAACTCTAAATTTATCTTTTTATAATCATCCAGGGGGTCACGGCCTTCAAAACCCGCCATATCCACCAGATGAATTAAAACTTTTGTCCGCTCAACATGCTTTAAAAATTTATCACCTAAACCCCGGCCGGTACTTGCCCCTTCGATTAAACCGGGAATATCGGCAATCACAAACTGGCGGTGCGTCGCCGTCGCCACTCCTAGAATCGGAGCCAGCGTCGTAAAAGGATACGCCGCAACTTTAGGATGGGCGTTAGAAATTGCGGAAATTAAAGTCGACTTTCCGGCGTTGGGAAACCCCACCACACCCACATCTGCTAAAAGTTTTAAATCTAAGATAATGGTCTTGGCTTCCCCGGGCTCACCCGGACTGGCTTCTTTACGGTGCCAATTACCAATTCCTCCTCGGCCACCCCGAGCAATAATTACCTGCTCGCCCTCTGCTTTTAAATCCCGCAAGATTGCCCCAGTTGAGGCATCCTTAATCACCGTTCCTAAAGGCACGCGCACAATCACATTTTCCGAATTACGGCCTCTTTTATGATTTCCCGAACCATGCGCGCCATGGCTGCCAAAAAAATGACGATGATACTGAAAATCTAAAAGCGTAAGTAAATTCCTGTCCGCTTGGATAATAATATCCGCACCATCTCCGCCGTCGCCGCCATCAGGCCGGCCTTGGCGCTGATACTTATCCCGGTAAATACTTTGGCAGCCTCTTCCTCCACTACCGCCCCGGACTTCAATTTTAGCACCATCAATAAACACTTTTAAATTTTAGGCTAACTCAATCGACTTAATTTTTAATTCTACCAACTGCGCCCGATGCCCTTTTTCCCAATGCGAAGCTTTCCGGCGACGATATTTATAAGCGGTAGTTTTTTCACCCATCATCTGCTTTAGGACAACTGCTTCTACCTTAGCACCTAAAACATAAGGCGTACCAATCTCTAACTTCTTATCTTTATAGACCAGTAATACCTTGTCTAAAATGACTTTATCGTTTTTAACCGCGTCAAAGCGGTGCACCTCGATAATATCATCCTTTTTTACATTAAACTGCTGCGCTCCAACTTCTACGATTGCGAACATTTTTACTACCTCCCTATAGAATGTGACTATTTCCGATAAAAAGCTTCTTAGACGCCAAAACGCGTCCACAAGCCAAACTTGAATTTAATATTATATACCTAGCGAATTAGGGGGTCAAGCTAAAAAAGAGTTAAAAACGCCTCTTTTAGCTCATCCGGATGTCTTCTAAATGCGCGGTGGGGTTGGCAATGAGGTTAATTTTGATCCTGTATTTATGCTCAATCGCGCGCAGGGCCTCCTTATCTTTTAGAATCTCATCAATCACCGGCGGTGCCAGAGTCAATGAAACCTGTTTTAAGGATTTTCCCTTAAGATAGCGCTTAAGCTCTTTTAAAGCAAAAATTCCCAAAGTTTGGGGTGAGCGCAGCTTGCCTTTACCCTTACAATACGGACAAGGATGAAAAGAAAGCATTTGTACGGTTTTATGAATGCGTTCGCGGGTCATTTCCACAATTCCAAATTTAGAAATACCCAAAATATCATATTTTGCCCGATCGGTAGCCAAGGCATTTTTAAGTATATTTAATAATTCCCGCCGATGCCCCTCGCGTTCCATATCGATAAAATCGATTACGATAATTCCGCCTAAATCCCGCAATACCAACTGCCGGGCAATTTCCAGGGCCGCTTCGCAATTTACTTTAAAAGCCATTTCTTCCTGATTGACCTTTTTCTTAAAACCACCGCTATTAACATCAATTACTACTAGACATTCAGTCGGCTCAATAATAAGATAGGCTTTAGACTTCATATAAACATGGCTTTCAAAGATATGATTAATTTGTTTTTCCACATCTTTGGCGCCAAAAAGATCATCTCCCCGGTAAAGCTCCACTTTTTTGCATAAGTAACTTAAAAAAGTGCGCATAAAATGCTGAATACGATAAAATTCCGGCTTAGAATCCACGATTAATTTTGTCACATCTTCGGTAAAAGAATCGCGAATCGCCCGCAGCGCCAAATCATACTCTTCATAAACTAAAGCGGGAGCTTTTTTACCCTGGGCGGTTTTTTCCAGGCGTTTCCATAATTTATGTAAAAATTCCGCGTCGCGCGTTAACTCCTGCTCGCTTCTTCCGCTGGCTGCCGTGCGCACGATAAAACCCACCGCGTCCGGAAGTTTAAGTTTTTTAAAAATATCCCGCAAACGCCTTCTTTCCACTTCGTCTTCAATCCGCCGCGAAATACCGCCTTGTTTTTCTAGGGGCATAATCACTAAATAACGGCCGGCTAAACCAATTTGCGTCGAAAGCCGCGGGCCTTTGGTGCCAAAAGACTCTTTGACCACCTGCACTAAAACTTCTTGCCCCTTTTTTACTTCTTTAATCGGAGTCTGCTGGGGAGCCTCAATTGATTCATAGGCGGATTCGATCTCCGATAAATAGAGAAATCCGTTTTTAGCTAAACCAATATCCACAAAAGCCGCGCCAATCGAAGGCATGACTGCTTCGATGCGCCCTTTATAAATATTGCCCACAATCGTGCGGTCTTGCGGCCGCTCGATATGAAACTCCAAAAGCAGGCCGTCCTGAACTATCGCGACGCGCTTTTCTTGTGACTCCGCATTAATTAAAATTTCCTTGGACATCTTTAACTTTAATCCCTTCTGGTAATTGTTTTTGCAATCTATTCTTAAAATCATCCGGCTCAACCGGAAATTTTAAAACGATGGTTGCCTCTTCCTCCTGGCTTTCCACTCCTAATTTTAAAGCTCTTTTCAGGCTTAATTTTGGATGCGGGCTAAACCCCTCGCTCATCTTTAAAGGAAGATCCGCCCGGCGCATCGCGCGCATGAATAGACGCATCAGGTCTAAATGCGAAATATAACGCATCAGTCCTGTCTTTGAAAACACGAAGTTTACTCTATACAACATAATTACTTAAACCTATATTCATCTAAAAGTGACACGCGCTTCTTTTATAACGGTCACTTTTACCTTATTTCGTTTTCTTTTTATCTAGTGCTTTTAGATCAACAACTACTGGCTCCCGGCCTAATCTTTTTTCCAGTTTCGCCAACTCTTCAGGAGTATACTCGCCTTCTTTAATAATCCTCGCAGTGATGAAAATTAAAAGATCAATTTTTGTGGTCGGAGATGTCTCGCGGCCAAAAAGCTTACCTAACCCCCAAGGAAGATCTTTTAAGAAAGGAATGCCAATAAATTCTTTACCCTTCACATCTTTAAGCAAGCCTCCAATCACAATCGTTTCCCCGTCTTTCAACAAAACCTGAGTCTGCACTTCCCGCACATCAATAATCGGATAAAGCGTGGTTGTCGCATCATCAGCACTACCGGCAGTAGATGTCGCAGTAACATTAGAATTAGAAGAAGTAATACTCGGGTGAATAATCATGTTGATGTAACCCTCTTCACTTATTTGAGGAACAACATTAAGCCTAATGCCAATCTCCTGATAATAATCTAAAGTTTGGGTAATTGTAGAATTAGTTCCCGAAGTACCAGCAGTAATCGTAGATTGCAGAATTGGAGTATGATACCCTACGAGCATTGAAGCTTCTTGATTATCCAGCGTCAGGATACTCGGAGCAGAAAGAGTATTCGTATTAGCATCATCTTCCAAAGCATGAATTACAGCTTCGAATTTAGTACCGGTTAATTTTTGAAAAACAAATTCTGCTCCCGCATTATAAGGCTCATACCCTAATACCCCAGTCGTAGCGGCATTAAATAACGATGGAGTTATATTAGAGGCAAGTGCTTTAGTCCCGACAGTACCCGCATGCCCTCCGGTAGCAATATCTCCATATGGCTGTGTTGTTACAACATTAGTTTGCGCAGCACCAACCGAACCCAATCCCCAATCCAAACCAAAATCACGAAGTTTATTCTTACTAACTTCAATAATTTTTGTTTCAATTAAAACCTGTTTTGGCTTAATATCAACTTTAGCTAAAATAACATTGCGAATCATATCCAATGAACTGGCCGTATCAGTAATTACCAACATTTTTGATTTTACAGACGGATCAAACTCTGCCTTCTTCATCACTGTTTCACCGCTAGCATTCTTCTCGTAAGAAACTGTTTCAGATTTAGTTACCCCCGCGGCTTCTTTCGCTAAAGCCGCGTTAGAAGTGGAATCCCTACCAATTTTAAATGTTCCAAATTGCCAGCCTTTTTGTCCCCGGCTATAAAGCACCGAAATTTTCCCGCGTGGAGAAAGTAAAGGAATAATAATTTTTTGTGCATCCTGAGCATCCAAAAATTTTAGAGTAATAATTTCAGTCTGCAAAGCTTCTTCCGAAGCAATCTTAGCCACATTCTCCGCCTTAGTAACTAAGATGACATTGCCTTGCCGCTGTGAACCAAATCCGTAAGTTTTTAAAATTACCCCCAAAGCCACTTCCCAAGGCACATCCGTCAGGCGTACCGAAACATTACCGATCACATCCGGAGTAGTCACGATATTAACCCCGGATTTATATGAAATTATTTTTAAAACATTATTGATATCCGCTTCTTTAAAATCAAGCGTCACATTTCCGGAAGTCTGGGCCTCATTTCCAACGCTTACGGTTTCAACCGCTGCCGGCGCGACAACTTTGGTCTCCGTGACCACCGGGTTGACTTGCACAACCTCAGTTTTAGTTTCTTCACTTTGAGCCGACAGGCCAAAAAAACAAAAAATGAAAAGAAAAATTATAAATATTTTTTTCACTTTCCTTCCTCCTTGGTTAACTCCACTTCTAAAGGAGCCCCTTCCTTAATAAAAATTACTTTACGTTCTTGTATTTTTAAAACTTGGTAATCTCCCACTAAATCTCCCACTCCCACCACCGTCCCATTAACAATCGCGAATGAGCGGCCAAACTTATCATAAATAATCCCCTCAATCCCTAGCCCCTCGACTGAAGTCGCCTCCAGTTTATCCAATTTTAGTAACCTACCCTCCGGAGTCACTAGCGGTATAAAAGGATTGCGTTTGCCTTTTGCTTCATAAACAAATTCACTTTG
>CAIVOB010000047.1 GCA_903907475.1 Candidatus Omnitrophota bacterium | reverse complement strand
CGTGGGTAAGCTTAAAGTTAGCGCGGCGACGAACGAAACAGTGCTTAATTTTAATCAACGTTCGCTTTACGATTCTTCTTCGGAGCAATTTAGTCAAGTTTTGGCGGGTGTACTTAATTTTGAGAAAATTGATCATCGGATGTTAAAGGTTTCTTTAGAAGGCCTGATGGATAATTTAAATGTTCAGCGTCAGGAATTATTAAAATTAGCTACAGTGAAAAGATATGATGCGGAGACTTATACGCATATGCTGAATGTCTCAATTTTTGCGATGTATTTTTCTTCGCGGTTAGGATTCGAAAAGCAGGATGTTCTGGCGATCGGGATTGCCGCGCTTTTTCATGATATCGGTAAAATTTATATCTCGCGTAAAATATTACATAAAACGGATTTACTTAGCGATCAGGAGTTTGGCCAGATTAAAAGTCATACTGTTTTAGGCGCGGAAGTGATGTTACGTTATGTTGAGAGCTTGGGTATCCTGCCGGTGGTGGTAAGTTTCGAACATCATTTAAAATATGATTTATCCGGGTATCCGCGTTTTCCTTTAGTGCGCAAGCAACATATTGCTTCTTCGATTGTGGCGCTTTGTGATGTTTACGATGCTCTTTCTCAAAGACGCGGGTATAAACAGGATTATTCTCCGGATGTCGTTTTTAATATTATGTCCAAGGAAAGAGGAAGTTCTTTTGATGCGGAGTTATTTGATAGTTTTTTTAAGTTTATGGGGCTTTGGCCGGTGGGAGCGGTTGTGGCGCTCAATGATTCAAGTATTGCCATAGTCCAAAGCCAGAACGAATCTGATATCCGCCGGCCGAAAGTGGAAATTGTCGCTCCTGAGGATAAAAAACGTGCGGTGGATTTATCTCAGGAAAAAGATTTAACTATTGAGCGTTACCTGAATCCCTGGAAAGAGGGAAAAGAATACCTGCGTTAAAGATTTATCTTCTTTTGATCCTGTCACTGTGGCGGGAAGTACAGAAGACGGAGGTCAGAAAACTGAAGACCGAAAAACATAAAAACTAAAAAACAGAAAAACAAAAGCAAAACCGCAGTAAAATAGAAACGGTTCCATTATTTACTCAAATCCAAGTCCAGCCACCCGCTAATAGACAAGTTTAGTTTATATTTTGTTCGGAGGATATTGTGGAGCGTGCATTAGAAGTTTTTCGGCACTCCGCAATTTAATCAATAGTGTGCAAGGACTTACGACGAACGGAGGACACTTCACTTAGCGAAAGTCATCCGGGAGTGAGTCGTAAGCCGCCGCACACGGCGAAAAACTTCGCACGCGGAACAATATCCGAAGGACAAAATAGATAGATTTGCGCAATTGATTAAAATTCATTGACAATCCGGGGAGTTGGGATATAATTGTTTAAACAAAGGCGTTTAGCGGCCGAATTATCGGTCCTAGACGCCTTTCTTATGAAATCTTAGTTTTATTATTTGATTAGTTAACTAGGAGCGGTTGAATTTAAAGAAAGTAATTATGCAAGCTTTATTAGTTCTAGAAGACGGGAAGGTTTTTAGAGGAAGATCCTTCGGTGCTGCCGGAGAATCATATGGCGAGGTGGTTTTTAATACCAGCATGTGCGGATATCAGGAGATTATTACTGATCCTTCTTATAAAGGTCAAATCGTTACCATGACTTATCCGTTGATCGGTAATTATGGAGTTAACGCTAAAGATTGTGAAAGTCGCAAGCCTTTTTTGGAAGGATTAGTGGTAAAAGAGTGCAGCAAGATTGCGAGCAATTGGAGGAAAGAACAAACGTTAAGTGAGTATCTAGAACAAAATCATATTTTAGGGATTGAAGGGGTTGATACTCGTGCGCTTACTTTACATTTACGGGAAAGGGGCGCGCTGAAAGCCGTTTTATCGACTAAGGACCTGGATGAGCAGAGTTTAATAAATAAAGCAAGGGCGAGCCAGGGTTTGGTGGGGATTGACCTCGTCAAAAGCGTTGCGATCCTTAAAAAATATAGTTATGAACAATCTAAAGATGCTAAATATAAAGTGGTGGTTTTGGATTGTGGGGTCAAATTTAATATTCTTAGGAAGTTGTCGGCACTTAAATGTAATGTTACGGTATTACCGGCGCAGGCATCTTCTCAGGAGATTCTGCGGCTCAAACCCGATGGACTGTTGCTTTCGAATGGGCCGGGAGACCCGGAAGCGGTGGGTTATGTTATTAAAACAGTTCAGCATTTAATTGGGAAGTTACCGATTTTTGGAATTTGCTTGGGGCATCAAATGCTGGGGCTGGCTTTAGGCGGTAAAACTTATAAACTTAAATTTGGCCATCATGGAGCAAATCATCCGGTGAAAGATTTACGCACTAAAAAAGTCGCGATTACCAGTCAGAATCATAGTTTTTGTGTCGATATCGATTCTTTAAGTAAAAAAGACGTTGTTTTAACGCACATAAATTTAAATGATGGGACGCTCGAAGGGCTACGGCATAAGAAGTTGCCGATTTTTTCGGTGCAATTTCATCCTGAGGCTGCTCCGGGGCCGCAAGACGCAGAGTATTTATTTAGTGAATTTACGGATTTAATGCGCAAACATAAAAAGTCAACTTAATTAAAATGCCTAAACGTCAAGACCTGAAAAAAATATTAATTATTGGTTCCGGCCCGATTGTTATTGGCCAGGGTTGTGAATTTGATTATTCCGGTACTCAAGCTTGCCAGGTTTTAAAACAAGAGGGGTTTAAAGTAATTTTGATTAATTCTAATCCCGCAACGATTATGACTGATCCGGAGATGGCGGATAAAACTTATATCGAACCGATTACCCCGGAAATCGTGGAAAAGATTATCGCGCGGGAAAAACCCGATGCCCTCTTGCCAACTCTTGGCGGACAAACGGCATTGAATACGACGGTAGAGCTTGATCGTAGAGGGGTATTGAAAAAATATAAAGTTGAGATTATCGGGGCTAATATTAAAGCGATTAAAAAAGGTGAAGATCGGCAATTATTTAAAGCTGCGATGAAGAAAATTGGTTTAGACCTCCCAAAAAGCGAGCGCGCTTATACTTTGGAAGAGGCGGTTTCGGCCGCGGAAAAGATTGGTTTTCCTTTGATTATTCGTCCTAGTTTTACTTTAGGGGGGGCCGGAGGATCAATTGCTTATAATCAGGAAGAATTTCGAGTTCTCGCCAAGCGGGGTTTAGAATCAAGCATGATTAGTGAAATTTTGATTGAGGAATCGGTAATAGGTTGGAAAGAGTTTGAGCTGGAGGTGATGCGCGACCTCAAAGACAATGTTGTGATTATTTGTACGATTGAAAATATTGATCCGATGGGGATACATACCGGTGATAGCATTACTGTGGCTCCAATTCAAACTTTAACTGATAAAGAGTATCAGTTAATGCGTAACGCGGCAATTGCTTGTATTCGTGAAATTGGGGTAGAAACCGGAGGTTCTAATATTCAATTCGCTTTGCATCCGCAGACCGGAAGGATGGTTGTCATTGAAATGAATCCGCGAGTTTCGCGTAGTTCGGCGTTATCTTCAAAGGCAACGGGGTTTCCGATCGCTAAGATTGCCGCCAAGTTGGCAGTCGGATTTACTTTAGATGAGATTGCTAATGATATTACGCGTTTGACTCCCGCCTGTTTTGAACCGGCGATTGATTACTGTGTGGTAAAAATTCCGCGTTTTACTTTTGAAAAGTTTTCTTTAGCGGAGAATACTTTAGGGATCTCTATGAAATCGGTAGGAGAAGCAATGTCGATTGGCCGGACATTTAAAGAGGCTTTGCAGAAAGGATTGCGCTCGCTAGAGATTAAAAAATTTGGCTTAGAGAGCGTAATTTTTAGTTCTTTGGCTTCTCTTGAGGCCGATGAATTGATCCTTGATGAGATTCGTAAAAAATTAAGACAACCTAACGCCTTAAGAATTTTTTATATTGGAGATGCTTTTCGGGCGAATTTGAATATTGAAGAAATTTATGATTTGACTAAAATTGACCGCTGGTTTTTGCATAATATTAAGGAGATTATTGATTGCGAGAAAGAACTACTTAAATCTAAAGGTAAACTTTCTGGTGTTTTATTGAAGCAGGCCAAAGAGTATGGTTTTGGCGATCAGCAATTAGCTAAAATTTTAAATTGTAGCGAAGGAGAGGTCTATAATTTAAGAAAATCTTTTAATTTGATTCCGGATTTTAAATTGGTTGATACTTGTGCCGCAGAGTTTAAGGCTCAAACGCCTTATTTTTATTCCACTTACGATCGTTAAAGTCTATAGTATTTATAAAGAAACCAGCGTATAATAAAAATTGAATTCATTAAAGGTTCTAAGTACAGATATCCATATTTTTATCTTTTGCGATGAAGTAGGGCTCAAACGTTTAGGCATTAATTTAACCATGGGTGATAAGCTTTCTTCACGGAATTCTTTTATAACTTAAAACAAATTTTTAAAAAACGATGTCAATAAAATTAAGATTTTTAGGCGGAGCCAAAACGGTTACCGGTTCAAGCCACATGGTAACTGCGAATAAGACTGAGATTTTAATTGATGCCGGTCTTTTCCAAGGGCATCGTGACGCTTTTTATGAAGTGAATACAACCTTTCATTACAATCCGCGTACGATTAAAGCAATGGTTTTGTCGCATGCGCATATCGATCATTGCGGCAATATTCCGAATCTTATTAAAAAGGGTTTGCGTTGCAAGATTTATACTACTTCGGCAACTAAAGATTTAGCGGATTTAATGCTTATGGATTCCGGGAAAATTCAGGAAGAAGATGTGCGTTATGTTAATAAAATCAACCGGCGTTTAGGTTTACCGTTACGTCACGCTCTTTATACCGAAAAAGAAGCTTCTCGGGCGACAAAGATTTTTCGTTCGATTTCCTATAATCAAAAATTTTGTATTGCCAAAGATATTTATGCCACGATTGTTGATGCCGGGCATATTTTAGGTTCCGGGATCGTCGTTTTGGATATTAAAGACGAGGATCGAACTTTGCGCTTAGGTTACGCGGTGGATTTAGGAAGGAAAAATCTTCCCTTATTGAATAATCCGGTGATTCCACGGGGATTAGATTATTTGATTATCGAATCTACCTATGGGGGGAGATTCCATCGCCCGATTGAAGAGGCACAATCTAAATTAAGGGAAGCAATTGGAAGGGCGATTCGGCGCGGCGGCAAGGTTCTTATCCCATCTTTTACTTTGGAACGCACGCAAGAAGTAATTTATTTTTTAAATGAATTGTTAAAAGAAAAACTTATTCCTTCGGTGCCGATTTATGTGGATAGCCCGTTGGCGACCAATATTACCGATCTTTTTAAATATCATCTTGACTTTTTAAATAGTAAAACTCGGGAAGGATTTAGCCGGGGAGATAATCCTTTTGAATTATTAAATTTACGTTTTATTCGGGACCAAAAAGAATCCAAAGCTTTGAATATGGATAAGCGGCCGATGATTATTATTGCCGGCAGCGGGATGTGTGAATCCGGAAGGATGCTGCATCATTTGCAAAATAATATTGAGGATTCTCGGAATATGATTTTGGTTGTTGGCTATATGGCGCAGGATACTTTAGGCCGGAGAATCGTGGAAAAATTACCTTTTGTGAAGATTTTCGGAGTGGAGTATGAGTTAAATGCCGAGGTAGTAGTGATTAATGCTTTCTCCGGGCATGCGGATCAGAGGGAATTGCTGGAGTTTGTCTCCGGATGCCTTCCGCTAAAACGTATTTTTCTTGTGCACGGAGAACCGGAACAGCTGGATACCTTTGCGGGTGTATTGAAGCAACAAAATTTAAATGTGTATATTCCGGATAAAGATGAAGAAGTATTGCTTAATTAATAATTTTGTGGTAGGGTATTTACTCAAATATATAATGTATCTCCGGCCTCAGAATTATACTCAAATTATCTGCGATAATTTTAGTATTTCGGCGGGATAAATTCACGCATTAACTTATTTATACTACGTATTTGTAAGTTAAGCGTTCATCTAGGAGGAAATTTAAAATGATCGGTGGTTTTTCGACTCCCAAGAAGGATAAAGCGCTTAAATCCAGCGGCGGTAAGTTAGTGAAAACCGGAGAGATTCTTATTCGGGGTATTGATTCTTATAAGGCCGGAGTTAATGTTCGCGGCCTGGGCACTTTATTCGCCCTTTGTCCGGGTAAAGTTTATTTTACGCGTAAAAAGACTAGTCATGGTAAAGTGCGCACCTTTGTTAATATTACTCCGGTAGCAAAGAAAATTAAGAAGTAATAATGGCAGATTTAGCCAAAAGTTATTCTTTTCAAAAATATAGCGTTAGTATTATCGAGATGGCTTATGGTTTAGCCCTGCTCCTATTTTTTTTAGGATCGGGGCTTTCTTTATTTTTAGAGCAATTACTGCGCAGCTTACACCTGGCTGATTATTTACTCCTTCCGGCTTTTCTTCTTATAAGTGGTTTTTTATATTATCTTTTTAATTTACCACTCAATTATTATGCGGGTTTCTCTTTAGAACATAAATTTAATCTTACTAAGCAAAAAGCGTTTGACTGGTGGAAAGATCAGTTAAAAGTGGGGTTTTTAAGTTATTTATTTTCTTTGATTTTAATTTCGGTGTTTTATGGTGTGGTGGCGCATTTTAGTCAATGGTGGCTGGTTTGCGCGTTTTTTTGGATTGCAGCAAGTTTAATCTTGGTGAAAGTAACACCATCACTTATTATTCCGCTGTTTTTTAAATATAAGAAATTAGAAGATGAGGTGCTGCGGCAAAAGATTTATGATTTAGCCAAGAAAATGCAGGTAAAATTATTAAATGTTTTTGAAATCGATTTTAGTAAAAAAACTTTAAAAGCTAATGCTGCTTTTACCGGATTTGGCAAAAGTAAGCGGGTGATTTTGGCTGACACGCTTAAGGATAAATATAATTATGCCGAAATTGAAACGATTTTGGCGCATGAGTTCGCGCATTATCGGCTTAAGCACTTAGTCAAATTAATAATTTTAAATGCGCTCATAACTTTAGGATTATTTTATTTAATTTTTAGAACTAATATTTATATCTTGGGAAGCTTTAAACTAAATTCATTGAACCAGCTGGCAAGCCTGCCGCTGGTTTTTCTTTATTTTTCAATTTTTGGGATTCTAACCCGCCCCCTGGAAGCATCGATTAGCCGCAGGTTTGAGCATCAAGCTGATAGCCTGGCCCTTGAAGTTACCAAAGATAAAGCGGCTTTTATTTCTTTAATGGAAAAATTGGCGGCTCAGAATCTGGCGGATCGTAACCCTCACCCTTTAATTAAATTCTTCTTTTTTGATCATCCGCCGATTGATGAACGGATAAGCCGGGCGAAAGTTTAAGCAAGGTGGTGCTTATCTTTTAAAAAATCAAGGATGAGCCGGGCGCCGCGATTAGCAGCTCCGGGAAGGCCTAAAGCGGATTTAACTTGCGCCAGATCCGTAGTTATTTTCTGCAATTTTGTTTTATCAGCCAGAAGTTTTAAAATTTCTTGAGCGATTTTTTTAGGGGTGGCTTGGAACTGAATAAATTCCGGGATAATTTTTTTGCCGGCAATAATATTAGTCATTCCGATATAAGGTAATTTTATTTGTGGCCGGTAGAGTAGATAATTTAAGAGGTTCATTTTGTAAATTAAAATAAATGGTTTCCCAATAATCGTCGCTTCTAAGGTCGCGGTTCCAGAACAGACTAAAGCCAAATCCGCGTTGTTTAAGCAACCGTAAGTATCTCCTTCGATAATTTTTAAATCCAAATTACTTTTTTTCGTTAAGCTGTGATAAATCTCCCAATTTAGTTGTTTTGGTTTGGCAATTATAAATTGAGCCGGAATTTTTTGATTAATTAATTTTGCAGTCTCCAACATAATCGGAAGGATATGGCGGATTTCTTGACTGCGGGAACCGGGTAGGAGGGCGCAAGTAAGTTTTTCCGAGGCATGTTTTTCTAAAGGCTTAATAACATCTATGAGCGGATGGCCGATGAAGTCAACCGCGATACCTAATTTTTTGTAAAATTCTTGCTCAAATTTAAAAAGTACGATTATTTTTTGGATATATTGACGGATCGTATTAATTCTTCCCGGACGGGAAGCCCAAATTTGCGGGCTGACATAGTATATTGTGGGCACGGTATTATTAATCGCTTTAGCTAATCTTAAGTTAAATCCGGAAAAATCTACCAAAATGACCGCTGAGAATTCTTGGTTTCTTATTTTTCTTAAAATAAATTTTTTTAAAGCGAAAAATTTAGGGAGTTTTTTAAAGACGTCCCAGAGCCCCATGACGCTTAAATCTTTGGTGTCGTAAATAATTTTTGCTCCGGCGCCAGCCAGAAGCGTGCTGCCCACGCCGCTAATATTTAAGTTTGGCGTAATGTTTTTTAGGGCTTTTACTAAAAGTGCCGCTTGAAGTTCTCCGGAAGGTTCGCCGCAGATAATTAGGATCGATTTTTCAGCCATATTTGTTTTTGGATTTTTAAAGCAACTGCTAAAGCGTCTTTTGCTACTGCGCCGGAGACCAGGGGTAGAGTGTGATTAGTAACGCAGGAGATAAATGATTCCAACTCTTTTTGCAGCGGTTGTTCTTTTTCAATGGGAAGATTTTCTTTGCTGATCTGGAAGCCAGTTTTGCGGTAAACGGAGGCTTCGGCATTTTTGTAATCTAAAGAGATATAGGTATCTTCCTGAAAAATACGGATTTTACGCATCGTTTCATCGGAGACGCGGGAGGCGGTAAGGTTAGCGATACAGCCGTTTTTAAAGGTTAAGCGGGCATTGGCAATATCTTCAAATTTAGTTAAAACATTCACTCCGACAGATTCAATTTTTTTTAAAGGTGAATTTACTAAGCCTAAAACAATATCAATATCGTGAATCATAATATCTAATACTACGCCGACATCTAGTGAACGGTGAGGGAAGCTCGATAAGCGGTGACATTCAATAAATTTAGGGTTTTTGATTATTTTTTGCGTGGCGGCAAAAGCAGAATTAAATCTTTCGATATGACCGACTTGTAGGGTGAGTTTGTTTTTGGCGGCAATTTTTATCAAATCTTCGGCTTCTTTAAGGGTAGAAGTAAAAGGTTTTTCTACGAGCGTGGAGATATTATTTTTAAGAAATTCGGCCGCGATTTTGTGGTGCGCGATTGTCGGCACGGCAATACTTACCGCGGTTACTTTTCCAAAAAGTTCACGATAGTCAGCATAACCGGGTACTCCTAAATTGGCGCTTAGCGACTGTAGATGCTCAGGATTATTGTCGCAAACTCCGATTAGTTCACAATTTGGGCTTTCTTTATATATCTTTGCGTGAATACTACCGAGATGCCCTACTCCAATAACCGCGATTTTAAGTTTATCCATGCAATGATCATAGCAAATTATAAGTTTTCTGGCAATTAAAATTAATTAGCCTGCCGGTTTTATCTACAATAAGAAAAATTTTCTTCTTGCGGGTCCTGCCGCGAAGTTAGCGGGTCCTGTCTTGACTTGGTTTTCGCGG
>CAIVOB010000046.1 GCA_903907475.1 Candidatus Omnitrophota bacterium | reverse complement strand
TTTTTAAAGCCAAACCAATTAAAACCCCAAAAGTTGTGGCGATCCCTTTTCCACCCTTAAATTGTAAAAAAACCGTCCAATTATGGCCACAAATACAGCATAACCCCATGATAATACGAAGGTTTTGATCTTGTAATAAAACCGGAGCGTGAGAAAAATAATTACCCAAAACTACCACCGTAATAAAACCTTTTAATATATCTAAAAATAAAACCAGAATTCCCGGGCCTTTACCTAAAATTCGTAAGGCGTTAGTTGCCCCCACGTTACCTGAGCCCACGCGACGGATATCGATTCCTTTAAGTATCCTACCAAAAAGATAGGCAGTGGGAATTGAACCCAATAAATAACTAGCTATTAGAGCGACGAGTGTCAGAAGCATATAGAATTTCAAACCCTCTCTTCACATAATCAACTCCGGAAATAACCGTAAAAATTACCGCCAGACTCCAGATTATTGCTGCGTTTTTATACTGCACCAAAACACTAATCACAGAAAGCATCTGAAATAAAGTGGTCAGCTTGCCCCATTTCGTAGGATAAACATCCAAAGTTTGTTTCACCATGTAAATAACTAGTGCTCCGATAATAATAATTACATCACGGGAAATAATAATAAAACTAACCCAAAGCGGAAATTTCACAACAAAATTACTAAATGGCGCCAAAAATATAAAAGCGCTCATTAATAACAGTTTATCACCTAAAGGATCCAGAATTAACCCCGCTTTCGATTGTAGTTTCGCCTTGCGGGCAATGAATCCATCTAGCCAATCAGAGATAACCCCGAGCACAAAAATTCCTAAAGCGATTAACCGCAAATATTCTCTTTCCGGAGTATAATAAACCAAAGCAGCAATAAAAAAAGGTACGCTTAAAATTCTAAAAGTAGAAATTTTATTGGCAATGTTCATTTAACTAGCCTCATCCGATTTGGCGGCCAATAAATTACCAAAGCCTGGCCCAATAAATTTTCTTTCGGCACAAACCCCCAATAACGGCTATCTTTGGAAGAGGAAGAATTATCACCGAGAACAAAATAACTGTCCAAAGGCACAGTAATCTTCTTGCCTTCGGCGCCGAATTCTCCCCGGTTATAATAATAAATTTGATTAAAAATCCCCTCCGGAACTGGAAGGTCATTAATATAGATTGAACCGCCCTTAATCTCTACCGTTTCTCCCGGGAGGCCCACCAAACGTTTAATAAAATCTTTCTTTTTATCTTCCGGATAAACAAAAACTACGACATCACCTCTTTTCGGCGCGCGTACTTGAGGTAAATAAAACTTGGTAAAAGGAACCTTGGCTCCATAAATAAATTTATTCACTAAAATTAAATCCCCTTCGATCAAAGTCATGCGCATTGAACCAGTGGGAATTTTAAAAGCTTGCACCACAAAAGCGCGGATAACCATCGCCAATAAAAAAGCAATAACGATCGATTCCAGCCAATCGCGCCAAACTGATTTCTTTTGATTTTTCATATCTTTAGTACCTCCAGAAATGCTTCTTGCGGTATTTCAACTTTCCCAAATTGCTTCAACCTCTTTTTACCCTTTTTTTGAGTTTCCCAGAGCTTGCGTTTACGCGTAATATCACCTCCGGAACATTTACTCGTGGCATTCTTACCCACCGCGCGCACTTTCTCGGAAGCTAAAATCTGGCTTCCCACCGCCGCCTGAATTGAAACCTCGAACAACTGCCGAGGAATAAGCTCCTTTAATTTATGCACTAAAAGCTGCGCCCGGCTAAACGCCTTTTCCTTAAACATGAGCGATGAAAAAGCATCGCAAATCTGGCTGTTTAACATTATATCAAGTTTCACTAATTTAGTGGTTAAATATTCTTTAAATTCATAATCTAAAGAACCATACCCGCGAGTAATCGACTTCATGCGGTCATAAAAATCAACAATAATCTCAGAAAGTGGAATCTGAAATACTACTTTAACCCGGTCCTCACTCAAATATTCATTCGCCACGAATACCCCACGGCGAGATTTAGTAAAATCACAAATCGCTTCCAAAGAATCCACCGGAACGATCATTAATAAACTCGCAAACGGTTCCTGGGCTTCAGCGATATCTTGCGCACCGGGCAACTTGGCCGGAGTATCAATTTCAATCGTTAGCCCGGATTTTGTGATAATACGGTAAACCACATTCGGCACGGTTAAAATTAAATTCAGATTATATTCTCTTTCCAAGCGCTCTTGAACAATTTCCATATGCAAAAGCCCCAGGAATCCGCAACGAAAACCCGCGCCAAAAGACTGTGAATTTTCCGGATCAAAAACAAATGCCGCATCGGATAATTTTAATTTATCCATCGCATCGCGTAAATCCGGAAAATCCGCCGGATTCACCGGATAAATACCACAAAAAACCAAAGGTTTACATTTACGATATCCCGGCAAAGCCTCTAAACAAGGATTTTTAGGATCCGTAATCGTATCGCCAATAATTACTTCCCGCGGATCACGGATACTAGCAGTAAAATAACCTACCTCTCCGCAAGTTAGCGAATCGACTACCGTGTACTTTAAATTTTTGAAAACACCAAGTTCTTCAATTTTATAAATCTTGCCGGCATGAAACATTTTTAATTGCGTTTTAGGAGAAATCTCCCCATCAATAACTTTCACAAAAATAACCACACCTTTAAAAGCATCAAAACGACAATCGAAAATTAAAGCTTTTAACGGATTATTAATTTCTCCACTCGGACTGGGAATTGTTTCAATAATCCGGTCTAAAATCTCAATCACCCCGCTGCCCTCTTTGGCGGAGGCCAAAATTATTTCTTCACTTTTAAAACCCAAAACCGTTTCAACCTGTTGTTTAACTTTTCCGACATCCGCAGAAATTAAATCAATCTTATTAATTACCGGAATAACATGCAAATTATTTTCTAATGCCAGGTAATAATTAGCCACCGTTTGGGCTTCAATCCCTTGGCCGGCATCAACCACTAAAACCGCTCCTTCGCAAGCAGCCAAAGATTTTGATACTTCATAAGTAAAATCTACGTGTCCCGGAGTATCAATGAGATTAAGGATATACTCTTGATTAAATTTTTTCGAAAAATAATTCAAGCGTACCATTGAAGCTTTAATAGTTATTCCGCGCTCTTTTTCCAACTCCATATCGTCTAAAAGTTGATCCCCTTTATGACGCGGATCCACCGCTCCGGTGATTTCTAAAATCCTGTCCGCCAGCGTGGATTTACCATGGTCAATATGCGCAATAATAGAAAAATTTCTTAATAAAGCTTTATCCATTTTTTAAAATCCGCTCCAACATGCAATCCACAACTTCGCTAATAGAAAGATCTGTTGTATCGATATAAATCGCATCTTCGGCTTGACGTAAAGGCGAAGCCTCCCGGGTAGAATCAATTTTATCGCGATTCGCTAAATCTAAAGCGACATCATCTTGAGCAATTTCCTGGCCTAAACCTTTTAACTCCTTAAAACGCCGTTGGGTTCTTGTATTTGCGGAAGCATCAATAAAAAATTTCTTTTGCGCTTGAGGAAAAACTACCGTTCCAATATCGCGCCCGTCTAAAACACAATCACCCCGCTGCCCTAACTCTCTTTGTAATTTAACGAGCACCTGGCGCACTTCTTTAATTTTAGCAACATCAGAGACAAATTTAGTAATCCGCGGAGCGCGAATTGCCAAAGAAACATCCTCTCCGTCTAAAATGACCGCTAGAGGACCATCCGGATTATTACGTAAATCAATCTTTACTTTATGCGCTAATTGCACAATTTGACTTTCATCGTTAATCGGAATATTATTTTCTAAAACTTTAAGCGTCAAAGCCCGGTACATCGAACCAGTATCAATATAAAGGAAACTTAAACGTTGTGCCAGAATCTTGGCGACCGTACTTTTTCCTGCCCCCGCTGGGCCATCAATAGCAATAATCATCCCAAAATTTCTCGTTTTCTCTTAGCGGTGGTTAAAATTTTAATTATTAGACCTGAATCCTTATTTTTTAAGGCAAGCTTTAAATCACAAAGCTTGGTTTGGAAGGCAGAAATAGAAGTTAATAAATTTTTGGCGTTACTTAAAAATATCTGGCTCCAAAGACAAGGATCAGAGCTGGCAACGCGGGTAGAATCCTTAAGGCCGCCGGAACTTAAATTTAAAAATCTATCCGGAACAGTATTAATTAAAGAAAAAGCCACCGCATGCACCAGATGGCTGGTAAAAGACAGAATCCTATCATGCTCACGCGGGCTAAGCACAATCACGCGCGATCCCATTCTCTCCCAGAGCTTTTTAATTCTATTTAATTTAAGCTTGTTAGCTTTCGCGCTGGGGGTAAGAACACAAATTGACCCGGGAAAAATGTTGCCCACCAGATTTTTAATACCGCTCTTTTCGGATCCGGCTAAAGGGTGACAACCAATAAAATTAGGAATCTTTAAACTTAATTTTTTAACTATTTTTTCTTTGGTGCTACCGACGTCGATTACTAAACAATCAGCTTTTAATTGCGGGGCAATTTTTAAAGCAATTTGCATAATCGAATCTACCGGAGTTGCCAGGATAACCAAATCCGCGTCTTGTACTACCTCAAAAGTCGAACTTGCTTTATCCACCGCTCCGATTTGTTTTGCTCTTTGAGCATTTTTAAATTCTCGGCTTATGCCGATTACCTGGCTTGCCAAACGATTCCGTTTGATTGCTAAACCAATTGATCCCCCAATTAATCCCGTACCGATAATTACGACTTTTTTAAAAATAATCATGAAATTTTCCTACCCACTGTCGGGGCAATATTTTTAAGCTCTTGCATTAAAGTTAAGAATTTCTCCGGAATAAGCGATTGACTGCCGTCTGAAACCGCTTCTTCAGGGTGATTATGTACCTCAATAATCAAGCCATCCGCTCCGGCGGCGATTCCCGCTTTTGCTAATGCCGGAACCAAACCCCATTTTCCTGCGGCATGCGAAGGATCAATAATAATCGGCAAATGCGATAATTCTTTTACTACCGGCACGGCACTAATATCCAAAGTATTGCGCGTGGCGTCTTCAAAAGTACGAATTCCGCGTTCGCAAAGAATCACCGAAAAATTTCCCCCGCTCAAAATATACTCTGCCGACATCAAAAGATCTTTAATCGTAGAAGCCATCCCCCGTTTTAAAAGTACCGGTTTTTTTGTCGCTCCGACTTCTTTTAAGAGATTAAAATTCTGCATATTACGGCAGCCAATCTGTAAAATATCAACATACTTTGCCACTAATTCCACATCCCGGCTATCCATGACCTCGCTTACCGTCACTAAACCTAACTGGTCGCCACATTTTTTAAGCATCTCTAAACCGGCCTTACCTAAACCTTGAAAACTATAAGGCGAAGTCCGCGGTTTAAAAGCACCGCCTCGCAAAACCGTTGCTCCGGCTGCTTTTACACTTTGCGCGATCTCAAAAAGACGCTTTTCATTCTCAATCGTGCAAGGGCCGGCCATGACTACAATTTGAGATCCGCCAAGCTTTATTCCTTTACCTAAATCGATTACTGAGTTTTCTTTCTTAAACTCTCGAGAGACTAATTTAAAAGGCGAAAGCACCGGGATAACTTTTTCTACTCCTGGGAAGACCTCTAAAGGCGTAACGCGTAAAATATCCTCCGGGCCGATTACTCCAATGATCGTCCTCTCCGCGCCTTTGGAAACATGAGCACTTAAACCTAAAACTTTTACTTTATCAATAATATGATTAACTTGCTCAGTGGTTGCTTCGGGTTTTAAAACAATAATCATTTATTTTTTCTCCTTTAAAACTTTTCGTAAAACTCGGATAAATCTTTCGTTTTCATTACGCGTACCGATTGTCACGCGGATAAAATTCTTAAAACCATATTGTTGCATATCGCGCACAATCACACCAAACTTTAAAAGTGCTTTAAAAACATCTACTCCGTTTCTTTCTACATCCACGAGAATAAAATTCGCTACCGAAGGAACATAAGCTAACCCCAGCTTTGATAGTTCCCGATAAATAAAATCTTTTTCCACTAACGTTAAACGACGAGTTTTTTTAAGAAAATCCCGGTCGTCTAAAGCCGCTAATCCGGCAACCTGCGCTAACAAATTAACATTAAAAGGCTGGCGCATGCGTTCAAAATAGGCGGCTAATTCTTGAGGTGCGATACAATAACCTAAACGTAAACCCGCCAACCCGTAAGCCTTGGAAAACGTTCTCAAAATAACGACTTTTTTACGTCTTCTTAAATAACTTAAACTATCCGGATAATCATCAACATCAATAAAAGTATCATAAGCCTCATCCAATACCACCACTACTTTTTCCGGTAAAGCATCTAAAAAATCCGCTAATTCAAATTTAGTGACATAGGTTCCGGTAGGATTATTAGGATTGGCAATAAAAACAATTTTAGTTTTTTTATCCACCAACTTTAGCATCGCTCCCAAGTCATATTTAAAATAACGTAAAGGGGCTTTTTTAACCTGGCGGTCAAGTACCTGCGCGATAATCTCGTATTCTAAAAAAGTCGCCTCAGAAGTAACGATATTCTCATCCGGCTCAAGTAAAGTTTTCATCACCACGTCAATCAACTCATCCGAACCATTGCCAAGCACAAAATTTTCCGCAACCAAACCGAACTCTTTGGCTAAACGACGCTTTAAATAAAACCCTTGCGCATCCGGATAACGATTAATCATACTCAAAGATTTTTTTAAAGCGCTCAGCGCTTTAGGCGATGGCCCATACGCATTTTCATTGGAAGCTAGCTTTATCACTTCTTTTAGCCCTAATTGACGCTTCGTTTCCTCAATGGGCTTACCGGCAACATAAGGACTAACTTTAAAAACACTTTTTCGAATTATTTCTTTCACTTAAATTTACTCCCCCACTGGATAAGAACCTAAAATTTTTAGATAGTTACATTTCTTTTCTAATTCTTTAAGCGCGCGCTTTATTTTTACATCTTCTTGATGCCCGCAGATATCCACAAAAAAATAATACTCCCAGGCTTTTTTCTTCGAAGGCCGGGATTCAATTTTCGTTAAATTAACTCCGTATTTACGAAAAGGTAAAAGTGTCTCATAAAGGGCTCCCACATGGTCCTTAATAGAAAAAAGTAAAGAAGTTTTATCGTAACCGGTTTTCGCGGCACTTTCCTTGCCCACCACCAAAAATCTCGTAACATTATGCAAAGAATCCTGAATATCTTTATCTAAAACTTTTAAACCGTAAACCTCTGAAGCTAAAAGCGAAGCGATTGCCGCGCTATTTTTTTCTTTTCTGGCAATCTCGGCAGCCCGGGTAGTGCTAGAAACCTCGACTAATTCCGCATTAGGCAAGTTTTTTTGCAACCAACTCCGGCATTGCCCAAACACATAAAGGATGGAATAGATCCGCTTGATTTTATTCCTTGGACAATTTGCCAATAAATTCTGCACTACTTCAAGAGTAAGCTGAGAACAAATCTTCAAATCCGAATCCACAAAAACATCCAAGGTATGGCTGACCGCCCCTTCAATGGAATTTTCAATTGGGACAACCCCATAATCAGCACTTCCCCGCTCAACTTCCGAAAAAACATCCGCAATACTATTACAAGCCAAATAACTAACTTGTGAACCGAATTTTTTAAGTGCCGCTAGATTAGTAAAACTTGCCCGTGGGCCAAGATAAGTAATTTTTAAAGCCTTCTCTAAAGCTAAGCTCGCCGACATCACTTCCCGATAAATTGCCGCTAAGGCGCTTCTTGCTAAAGGACCCTTATTTAAAATCGAGATCTTTTGTAAAACTTGGGCCTCCCGTTCTGGAACGTAAATACTCTTTCCGGCCTTAATCTTAATCTTACCGACTTCTTTAGTAATC
>CAIVOB010000045.1 GCA_903907475.1 Candidatus Omnitrophota bacterium | reverse complement strand
TTGATATTGATGTAATAAATAAAATGATAACATCTCATAATGATAATATCAAAACAATAAAAAGTAAAATATCAGAATTTAACGCTAATGTGTTATCGTTGCAGGAAGTTGTTCGATTAATAGAAATTGATAAAAAAGAAGTTTCTACGTATAATACGTTATCTCAAATCAATAAGGAAACTGCGTTAAAAAACGAAAACATAAAACTATTGATAGAAAATGCTAAAAATAAAGTAGATAAATACCATTCGCAATTAATATTAATAGAAAATAATTTGATTATTGAAAAAAAGTATCTTCCTGAAAAGAATGAATACGCGGCAGTATTAAAAAATATGCATTTAGTAATGCCGCTGGGAGGTTTAATCGATATTGCCGCTTTATTAAAGAAAAATCAGTTAAAAATCGAGAAATTAAAAAGCGAAATAAAAAATAAGGAAGGAATGCTTAATAATAAGAACTTTATGGATCGCGCTCCGAAGGAAATTGTGGACGGAGAAATAGTGAAATTAAAAAATATGCGTGAAGAAGTGTTAAAACTCGAGGTAATTATTAATGGCCTGGGTTAGTTATTTTTTAGCGCGCCGGCAACCGGCAATTAACGTTCAAAATTTAGGGCAAACTATTCGTCGAGCATTGAAAGAGGATATCGGAAGCTCGGATCTTACTTCTCAGCTTCTCATCCCCAAAAATAAAATTGTTCAAGCTAAAATTATTACCCGGGAACCCTGCTTACTCTGCGGAGTAGAAATCGCAAAAAAGGTTTTTCTCGCTGTTAATGGAGATCTAAAATTTATTGCGTTAAAAAAAGATGGCACCTTAGTCGGTGCTAATCAAGTTGTCGCCACGATTTCTGGTTCGGCGCAAAGCATCCTCAAAGCTGAGCGCGTCGCTTTAAATTTTTTAGGGATCCTTAGCGCAGTGGCGACAAAAACACGTCGTTTTGTTAAAATGGCAGCTCAGAAAAGCATTAAAATTATTGATACCCGTAAAACTATTCCCGGTTTAAGGGAGCTGCAAAAGTATGCCGTGAGAATCGGTGGTGGGTATAATCATCGTTTTTGTTTGGAGGAAATGGTACTCATTAAAGATAACCATTTGAAATTAATGCCTAAACCATTAAAATTTCCTAAATTACCCGAGCAGCGAAAAATTGAGATTGAGGTCGAGAATTTAGGGGAATTTAAACGGGTTTTGGCGCTGCATCCGGATGTTATTATGCTCGACAATATGAAATTAAGCGATATTCGGCAGGCGGTAAAAATTCGCAATCACACTAAAAATCAAAACTTGATCCTACTGGAAGTTTCCGGGGGGATAAATTTTAAAAATATTAAAAAATATGCTTCAACCGGGGTAGATTTAATTTCCATTGGTGAGCTTACCGATTCATTATCAGCCATTGATCTTAGCCTGGAAGTAATTTAACTTGAATAAGTTTAAACTTGTTTCTAAATTTAAACCCTGCGGAGACCAGCCCCAGGCAATCTCGCAGTTAGTAAAACTGGTACGCGCAAAAAATCATTACGCCACGCTTTTAGGAGTCACCGGCAGCGGTAAAACCTTTACCTTAGCTAATCTCATTGCTAAAATCAATCTGCCGACTCTGATTATCTCCCATAATAAAACTTTAGCGGCGCAACTTTACTCTGAATTTAAAGAATTTTTTCCGCATAACGCAGTGGAATATTTTGTCAGTTACTATGATTATTATCAACCGGAAGCCTATATTCCGTCCACGGATTGTTATATTGAAAAGGATTCGTCAATCAATGAGCGGCTCGACCGCTTGCGGCTTTCCGCCACCACTTCACTCTTAAGCCGGCAGGATGTGATTATTGTCGCTTCCGTTTCCTGTATTTACAATTTAGGTTCGCCACTTGATTACAGCCAGAACCTGGTATTTTTAAATCAAGGCGAGGAAATTCAAAGAGACGCGGTAATCGCTAAATTAATTACCATTCAGTATGAGCGTAATGATTATGAATTTAAGCGGGGAAAGATTCGCGTGCGCGGCGATGTGGTAGAAATATTTCCCGCCTATAGTGAGCAGGCGATACGCTTAGAGTTTATGGCTGATAAAATTAGTATAGCGGCGTTGGGATGCTTTGCTTTAAATTCTTTTATAAAATTTAGGGAGTCATGCGAACCTATCATCCTATCAAATATAGCAACGTCTATTGGGTCATCTTGGTAAATATAGTCTTTTAGCTGTTCTATATTTACAGCTTCATATATATTATGTCCTTCAGCCTTAA
>CAIVOB010000044.1 GCA_903907475.1 Candidatus Omnitrophota bacterium | reverse complement strand
GGCACGCAGGTTTGCTAAATAGAAATTTTGGAACGATAAACCGCAACGCCTGCCAAGTTCGGTTTGCGCTTGTTCGAAGTAAATCGCATACTGGCCGTACCAGACAATTCCCATGATATCAACTTCATTAAAACTCACCCTTCTTTTAATTTCAAAGCTTATGGGGTTCGGGGCACCGGGAATTTTTTCAAAATAACTTTCATTTTTTTCGCGCATGAGTGCTCTCCTTAGATATTAACTCTTAATTTCAATTCCGCGATTTTTTTATTCCCGCAACTTACTTTAACCGTGACGGTAGATTCAGTATCATTTTTCGGCTCTTCTTCTAAGTTAAAAATGAGTTCCTCGTTAAAAGTAACTGGAGCAAAAAACTTGGCTAAGATTATCTCGGTCAATCTTACGTTTTTGTGTTTCCGTGCTTCTAGAACTAATAAAGCGGCTTGAATTTTACAAACTCCGGGTAAAATCGGTTTATTCGGGAAGTGGCCCTTAAAACCGCTAAATTTTTTAGGAAATAAAAAACGCGCGCAGCTTTTTAGCGCGCTTACTTCTTCGATTCCTTGAAGACTGGATTTAATTTCTTGTTTTAATTTGCTCATCTTAAGGCACCTCTTTTAAACGGATAATTAAATTATAGCCAAAACGGTGGTGTTTTAAAATTAAATTTGTCGGGTAAAGTTTACCGTTATGGAGTTCGTAGTCATAATAGTAAACACTCCAAAGTTTGTGTTTTTTTTCTAAGTAATGTTTTTCCACCAACCAATGGTTTTTTCCGGCGAAGACATATTGCAGTTCTCCTTTTCCACTTGGTTGGGTAAAGGTGATTTTATATTTTTCGGATTCTATTTTTGCCACCGGCAGAGGCGTAAAATCAAAATAAATCCTGCGAATATCCTCTCCGACCGCCCGGGGCAGGTCTCCTCTTTGGAGTAATTCTTTTAAAACAAAAATCGGTTTAACTTCTTGGCGGTCTCCGGTTAATTCAAATAATTTAATTCCTACTGGGCTCAAGCAAGAGACGCGAAAAGTGTCAGATTTTAAATCGATTTGCGTGTATCCTAAAGCTGAAAAGCTTTGCCATTTATATTGGAAAACAATACTATTTATTATTTCTAGATTTTGCGCTAGTTGTTCTTGGAATTCTTGGCGCAGCGCGTTAGGATTTAAGCCATCTAAAGATACGTAATCAATATTTTTAAAAGGTAGCGAGCTGCAGCCGGAGCCACATAAAATTATGAGCGCTAAAAATATTAATTTAAAGCGTGTGATCATCTTTGGATCTCCATAATCGATAAAACGCCGGGATAATTATTAAACTCGATAAATATCCTGCTAAAACCCCGGATACCAGGGTGATGCCAATTGAAAATAATACCGGATGTTGAGCAAATAAGAGCACCCCGGCTCCAATAAGTGTTGTAACTGCGGCCAGGGTTACGGCGGTAACCGTTCCCGTCTGATACTTGTATTTACAATAATACACCATAAACATTCCGTAGTCACTGACTATCCCGATTACGACCATTGCGGCAATTACGCTGGGAATGTTAAGCGTTAGGCGCGCTAAAGATGTTATTCCGCTAATTAAAGCTAAAGCCGTGACCACCGGAACCATGGCTAATGCGGTTAAGCGCAAATTTTTTAATAAAAGGAAAGTTAAGCCAAGAGTAGAAAAAAGTGCTAAAAATCCTAAAAAAATAAATTCACTGCTCAAAGCTTTAGATACTTGCTGTGAAAAGTTTTTGCGTGAAACTAAGAAACTTCCGGGAAAAGTAGCTTTAATCTGAGTAAGCTTGGCAATGTATTCCTCTTGGTCGGGGAAGTAAGATAGAATTTGATAGTAGTTATCTTTTTCTAAGATAAATTGTTCTTTTAATTGTTCAAAAAAAGTTAGGCCTTGAGGTTCGAGCGTCACATTTAATGGCGCCGTGAGTTGTTTAAGAAATGGCGTAAAAGCTTCTGCCGAGAAATTAAATGCCTTTCCCTCCTCTAATAATAGTTTTTTCAAGGAAGTTTTCTTTTCCGCGCTCCAGAAATTATTCCAAGCGTTTAAATTTGCTTGGCGAATTTTTGTTCCCGGCCAGATTGAAGCCAGACTATTAAAATTATCTTTACCGATTGCTTTTGTTGCCGCTGCATATACTGTGGTGTTAAGTTCGTAAGCCTCTTTGAGCGTGGGAGCGGAAACTACAAATACCGCCGGTAAATCCTTGCCTCCCCAAGTGTCGTGAAATGCTGCTTCGCTTTTAGCGACTTTTAGGCCGGCGCCGTCAAATTGCGTGATGTCATTATTGAATTTTACCCGGCTTCCAAATCCGAACATTATAACAAGCAGTATACACCAAGTAGTTAACCAAAGTCGGTCTGAAATACTGGAGTAATTCTTTTGTGACTCCGAGTTAAGGTTCGGAGTCAACTTTGCTTTTGGCTCTTCTTTTATAAAGTGCGGCAGAATAAATAATGCAAACCCTAGGCAGAGAATAATCGTAAAATTAGAAAAAAATGCTAACTGGTGGTAGCCTTTAACACTGGAAAAGAAAAACACCGCAAAAACACTAATTGTGGTTAAGGCTCCAAAAATTACGGGTTGAATAATTTTGTTTAAAGTTTCCACGCTGTTTCCAGCTTTACGTACTGCCATATAAACATAAATTCCATAATCAATCGTAATTCCGGCAATCACCGAACTTAAGCCAATCACAAAATAAGAAAGGCTTTTAAAAATTAAAAACCCCACGTGAGTGGAGACTAGCACGGCCACGAAAGGCATTAAAAAAATAATCATTGCGCGCCAATCGCGAAAAACTAGTAAAAATAAAAGTAAGAACCCTAAAGTGGCAATAATTGAAGTGAGCAAGATGTCTCTTTTGATAAGGTCTTCGTTTTTTACGGTATGCATATGCCCGGCGATAATATCGGCGCTTACATAGTCAGGAAGTAGGCGTAATTTTTCTTGTAAATAACTAACGATTTTTCGGCTGCCAAACCCTTCGGTTAAAAGTACTGCGGTTTTTACGATGATCATTGTTGCCCGTCCATCCTTACTTACAAAGTGGCCGCGATTTATTGTGACATCATATCCTGAAGCTTGAGAAAGTTTTTGAATATTACTTAAGATCGCGGAGCTCAGATTCAGCGGGTCAGCACGTAAAAAAGGCAGCATTAATGCGCTTCCCGGAGCCAGGCTTTGACGGTAGATAAAGCCTAAGCGCTCTTTTATTCCCAAAGGATTTAATTGATTTTGAATTTTTAGTAGAGTTTCAGGGCCGAATAGTTGCGGGGAATACTGTAAAAAAAAAAGCATTTCTGGCATAAAATTAACGCTCGAGATATTATTTATAACTTGTTTCACTAAGGGTGATTTTAGGGAGTCTGCCAGTTTATCGGTCACTAAAATTAGGTCGTCAGTTGTATGTTTTTGATCGTTAAGTTTCAAGGAAAGCACGAGTTTATCCGAAAAATTAGATTCCCGTAAAAATTGCATTGATTGCTGTACCTGGCTATCTGTCGGCAGCATTAATTCAATGTTGTTATTATATTTAATAAATTTTAAGCCAATTAAAGAAGCTAAAATTATTAAACCCAATAATCCGGTAATGATTTTTTTATTGCTTTTAACGCAGGAATTTATTTGCACTAAAATACGAGTTGCCATTAAGCTTTAACCTCCCAGGCTTGCGGGGAAATTATTTGATTAAGTTGGGGGTTAATAAATTTTAGTAAAGTCTGGTCTCCGCTTTTTTCCAAAATATTTATTTCTTTAATATATTGATCATCTGTTTGAAAAAGTACCGCCACGCGTTGAATAAAATTACGCGCCAGAGATTTTTCCTTGGGCACAAATTCAAGTTTTAAAGGATGTTGGCTGATTAAGTTAATATCATAATCCCCTTGCATCGCTTTATAGGTACCGGAAAACCAATTTTGCATTTGATCAATCGCAACTTGAAAACTAGGATTTCTGGCCATCGATACCGATTGTACTGCTTTAGAATCTTCGTCCCACTGGCTGATGTTGCTCCCACTAATTATTAAAGTATAACGTAAGGGAGAAAAAACTCGCCAGGCAAGCATTCCCGGTTTTTGAATATAAATTTTCCCTTTTAAAATTAACTTTGCTTTAAAAAGCGCCAGATTCTTTTCTTGGATAAAATCCGTTTGAATCGTGGATACTTTAGCCATTTTTTCCTGCAGCGCCCCTAAAATTGTATCAATTTCTTTAGCGGGAGTGCCAGCATAAAGTGGAGTAATATTTAAAGTAATAAATAATAGTAAGATAAATTTTTTCATGGTTTCTTTTTATTCTCCCAAACTTTTACTTCTCCTTTTGCGAGTAACTCTTCTTTGCGAAAAATCTGTCCTTTGAATATTCCAAAATCTCCGAAACGCGCGTATTTTACAATAGAGATTGTGAGTGTGTCTCCGATATGCGCCGGTGCGTAAATTTCTAAATTTTTTGCCCCTAATAAGAATCCCTCGATGGGTTGATTCTCTACTCCGACCTGCTTAAATCCTGCTTGAGCGGCAATACTTTGGGCGATAAGTTCTAGATAAGCGGTTTCATCCAGCGTGCCGTCATCACGGACGAATAACATATCGTTAGAAATCGTGACGCTAATATTTGCCGTGCGTTCACCGATACTAGTGAGGGTGTCGATAATTTGCATCGGCGGTTGTTGCGGAATGAATCGTCCTACTGCGGCTGGTAAATGTACAATTTGGCTTTGGTGTTCGGTATTATTCCAGCACAACGGGTCAGACGCCAGATAATCTCCGGTAATTTGATATGCCGCCCCGCGGCAACCATAACAGTTTTCAATTTTTACGCACTGCCGGCAAGGCCCCTTAATATGCGTCCGGTAATTTCTTAAATCTTGGACGACTTCACTATCTTTAATAATGTCAGCAAGTTTATGCTCACGGATATTACCTAAAGGAATATTAATTCCCACGCAAGGCAAAACGTAACCTTGAGAGTTTAAGAGGCAGGAGAATTGATGCCGCAGGCATTTAATTCCAATGAGTGGCGGTTGAGGATCCCAGTGAATTCCGAATTTCTCTTGATCAATTTTAGCGATCTTAAAAAAAGTTTCTTTTAACTTTTGTGAATCAACATGCAGCCATTCATTCTCCCGCCCTTTTCCTTGCGGGGTAATAATTTCAAAATATGGTTGGATTCCCTGTTGGCGCAACCACTCCCACATTGGTATAATTTCATCAAAATTTTGCTGACAGATAATTGTGCTTACTCCGAAATGCTTATTTTTTGTCGGAAATCCCGCGCGTTTTAAATTATTAAAGGCATCCTGAATAATCTTATAGGCGCCTTTTTTCCCCGCCAAAGCGTCCTGGACATCTTCTTTGCGGCTGTTCATTTTTAAAACTACCAGCACTCCTAAACTAAAGAGTTGCTGGGCGACTTCAGGGGTAATCCCAAAACCATTAGTAAACATTTCGACATCTAAATTTTGCGCGCGGATAAATTTAAGCATTTTTAAGGCCTGTGGATAAACCATGGGTTCACCACCTAAAACAATAATTTTTTTTACTCCTAAGTTTTTAGCCTGTAATACCGCGTCGAGCAATTCTTCATAACTTAATTCATTTTCAAATTTTGATTTATCGGGAATATAGCAATATTGACAATGAAAATTACAACGCAAAGAAAATTCCATCTCCATTGAAAGCAGGCGGTTATTTTCTAGTGCTGCTTTGATTTCCTGTTGGCTAAATTCAAAATTCGGCACAATCGTCTGACAATTCGCCACTTTTTATCTCCGATCAATAAAACGCACCGGCTTGCGGGAGCCGCTGGTAAAGACCTGTTCTTTAATTAATTCCTCGTCACAAATAAAAATTTTTGGTTTAACTCTTAAACGCGCTTGAAGTTTTTCTTGAATCTCAAGTTTTGTGCAAGCGGGGTTTTCGAGCGCGACATAAATCTCTAGATTATCTGAAAGTAATCCGGCGCTGGAAACGCTAATATAATAATCACTAATGCCTTTAATTTGTTCTAAACAGGAATAAATTGCTTGGGGATAAAAAGTTGTCCCCTGTACTTTCATCATTTGTTTTTTTCGGCCTAAAATTGGCCCGAGCCTTAAAGATTTTCTGCCACAAGCGCAAGGTTTGTTAATTAAGAAACTGATATCCCCGGTTTTAAAACGTATTAAAGGTAGCGCTTCAATTCTCAGCGGAGTAACCACTACCTCTCCACTTTGACCGTCAGGTAAGTTTCTGCCGTGGTCATCAACAATCTCGACCAGTGCTAAATCCGGATGCAGGTGCCCCCCGTTTTGAGCACGGCACTCACAAAAGGTAGTAACAATTTCAGTGGTGGAATAGGTAGAATAAACTTTAGCTTGCCAAATTTTTTCTAAATCCTGACCGATTTTTAAAAATTTTAAATTTTGGTCGCGCAAAGGTTCACCAATACAGACGATTTTTTTGACACTATTTTTGCTCGCGCTTTTCTTATTTTGATTTAAGTAAAGCCCGAGTTTCTTTAAAAAACTGGGCACGCCTACAATGGCCGTTGGTTGTAAACGTTTAATGAGTTCAAAATGGCTTTCTAAACTATTTAAACCATTGCGGATTGCGGTTGCTCCGATGGCTCGAATACCGGAATAATACGCTAATCCGGCGATAAAACAGCGGTCAATCGTGCAGGTTAAAAGCACGATATCTTGATTCGTAAAACCGCAAGCGCGAAACGATTGTGCTTCGTTAAAAGCCAGGCGTTTTAAATCTCCAGCGCTATAGGCTATTTTTGTCGGTTCACCGGTCGTGCCGCTGGATAAAACAATCTCCGCTATCTTTTGGGGGCTGACAGCTAAAAAATCATCATTGTATTTTTCGAGGTCTGCCTTAGAGGTAAATTTAAGCGTCGCTAAATTACCCAAGTTTATTTTTTTAATATCTAAACCCTCTTTTTTAAAATACTTTCGATAATAAGGAGAGTTTTTTTGGCAGTATAGTAAATGCTCTTTAAGTAAGGTGTTTTGTGCAGTTTTTATTTTCTTTTCCGCCGCAAACTCTAAATTTTTATAAAACTCTAAGTTTTTCATCACGTTTGGTCCATGAGCAGTACTTCTTTGGCGATTATAGCGCGACAATAATTTTTAAGCTTAAAGGCATTAAAAGTTTTATATTCCTCCCAAGTGATTGCCGGGAGGCGGTGAATTTTAATTAAACTCGGCCGTAAAAAAGGCGAACCAATTGGTGGCACGCGCTCATTGCCGGTGATACATACCGGAACAATCGCCGCGTGCGTCTCTAGCGCGGTACGGAAGATTGCGCTATGAAACTGGCCTACGGATTTATGCCGCGCGCGGGTACCTTCCGGAAATGCCGCCAGCGAAACTCCAGCATCAATTAATTGAAGAGTTTTTTTTGCAAATTCTTCATAAGGCATTTCTCTAACACTTAAGTATCCGGCAATTTTAGCAATTATTCCTAACGCTGGCAAGCGAAAAGGCCAAATATTTACTACTTGCACGATTTCATAAGGAAAAACGCCCATTAAAAATGGATCACAAGCGGAGCGGTGATTAGAAATAAATAAATACGGCCCGGACGGGTCATTTTGGCCGAAATTTTTATATTCTAAACGAATTAATGGCCAAGGCAAAATACGAATAATCGCTGCCCCATACCAACGAATCGCTAAACGTAAGAATTTAAAGATTTTACGTTTGGATAAAAAAGGTATGGAAAGAATAATCAAACAGCCGAAACTTACAAATGCGATTAAAGAAAATATAATAAAGAACGGGTAAAAACAAAAATTTAACCAGGCGATGCGTAAAAATCGCATTATTTTCCAATTTCTTTTTTTAAGGTCAGAATAAACTGTTGCAGATCCCCGAGCGTGCGGATGGTGCGCACTCTCTCATCGTCACGAATGGTAACGCCGAATTTCTTTTGTAGCGCGACCACTAAATCCACGATATCCAGGCTGTCTAATCCTAGGTCCATAAAAATATTGGCTTCCGGAACGAGCCGGGATTTTTCAATTTCAAAGGAATCCACGAAAACTTCATTTACCAGGCGTATTACATCTTGTTCGGTCATTAGTTCCTCCTATTGGTATTCTTAAAAATTCACTTCCATTACTCTTTTTTACAAACTAAGCTGGCGTTGATTCCGCCAAAAGCAAAACAATTTTTGAGCAGCAGGTTTATTTTTTTTCTTAACGGTTGCATGATATGATTTATCCCCTGGCACTCTTTATCGGGCGAGGTTAAATTTAAAGTCGGATAAATAATACTTTTTTCCATCATCATCAACGAGGCGATTAATTCGATTGCTCCGGATGCGCCTAAAGTGTGGCCAAGATTTCCTTTGAGGCTACTTACCGGAACGTTTGCTCCGAAAATTTCGCGCAGTGCAGCGGCCTCTTCCTTGTCCCCTTGAATTGTGGCAGTAGCATGCGCGTTAATGTAATCAATCTCCTGAGGGCTCACTTGCGCTCTTTTTAAAGTTTCTTTGATACAAGCTGTAATCGCTTCGCGACTGGATTCGCTCACATGGCTGCCATTACCAAAACTGTTAAATCCGATAATTTCCGCGTAAATTTTGGCGCCTCTTTTTTTAGCGCAGTCATAATCTTCTAAGACGACAATTCCGCTGCCTTCACCGCAAACTAGCCCATCACGCTGGGCATCAAAAGGCCGCGGAGTAGCTTTTGGGTTTTGGTTAAACTTAGTGGAAGTGGCAAAAAGGACATCAAAAGAACCGACGACTGTGGGATGCAAACCTTCCGCGCCCCCGCAGAGCATTATATCCTGTTCTCCCAGGCGAATCAAGTCGTATCCGGTGCCAATTGCTTGTAGTGCCGAAGCGCAAGCGGCATTAGTGGACATTACCGTTCCGGTAATGCCTAGGCATTGTCCGACGTTTAAGGCAGCGGTATGCGAAACGCATTGGAAAAATTTAGTTGAGGTAAGTTTAGAAAGATCATTATCCGGAAGTAGCGTTTCAAAAGCTTCGGCAATACTTTCCGCGCTGCCCATGGTCGAGCCGATGACGCAGCCTAGCCGGCCGCCAGATAATGCGTCTTGAGGGATATTAGCGTCACGGAGTGCCTGCTCTGCCGCTTGGACGGCAAAAATACTGAGCCGGCCCATCGAGCGGCGATTTTGCCGGGGAATTAATTTTTCATTTTCTAAAACCGCCGGTGCTCCGACTAATGAGCGTAATCCTTTATATTTTTCCCACTCCGGAATATAAACCGTAGAGTTTTTTCCCTGTTCTAGGCCGTTAATAAGTGTGGCGACATTATTGCCTAAAGGAGTAATGACGCCTGCTCCGGTAATCGCGACTCTTTTCAATTTGTTAGTTCTCCGGCAATAAAATGGTTAAATTCTTCTTTTCCGATTAAATTTCGGGCGACAATAAAAGATGATAACATTGCTCCGACAATACCTGGTAAAACCGCGCTTTGGCCGGCAACATAAATATTAACCAGCGGCAATTTACCAAAAAGATTAAATTGGCCCATTTTCTGCTTTATTCCGTAAGCGTTACCTTCAGGAGAGAATAAATAATCCCGGAAGGTTAAAACTGATGCCGCGTCGATGATCTTAAAATCATTACGGTATTGTGGAAAAAAATTAGAAAAGCGCTCGGTGATTCTTTGGGCCTGGCGCGCCTTGTACTCGTTATATGCCGCCGGCCGCTTTCCGATTGAAGAATCTGCCCACTGTTTAAGATTGGAATAAAATTCCGGTTGGAAAGCATTGACGACGCAATATTTTTTGCCGTCCTTTCCGGCTTCGACGCTGCGGATAATTGCCAAAGCGGTATCCTCTTTTTGGTTTGGATCAAGTAAAGTATTTAAATTTGTCGATGGTAAAAGCGAAGTAATGCTGGGGCCAAATTCGTTAGGGCAAGCATTTTCCACAATCCCAAAAACCGAAAAAAACCCATAAGATGTTTCAAAAGCCGCGACACGTTCTAAAAATGCCTTTCTGAAATATTGGCGGGGGAGAATTTTTAAAACTTCCTGGGGATGAATCGTAAAGGTGCACTCTGTTGCCGTGACGCTCTCTCCATTACTGAGAATAAATCTGCCCACCGCGTCATTTTTAATCTCGGCGCATTCACTAATTGTCGTGTTGCAACAAACCTCGATGTTAGATTGGCTAAAGCGCTCGTTAAAAGCCCGAATAAATGCCTCTCCGCCGTTTTCAATGCGCGCCACCGACTCATAAAGGCCTCCGGCAACGCGGGCATGATTGGCGAATGATGTTTCCTTCGGGTTTGCCCCGTAGCAAACACAAAATGCCGAAAGTAATGCTTTAAGATGTACATTAGTAGTTAAAGCATCCAAAACTTCCTGGAGGCTAAGATAATCTTCATCCACCGCTTGCGCGTGTAGCCCAATTTTACGCAGATCCAGTGAAATCGTCGCTTGGTAGACTTTTTTGACTTTTAAAAAATAAGCATCGATCGCTTGGATTTCTTGAGGAAAATATTGATGTAATTTTAAGCGAAAATTCTCGGTCCCGGAAGGCATATCATAAACTAAATTGTCTTTTTCAAAGACAAAAACTCCGCTCCCCGGAGCGGAAAGAAAAATCGGCTTAATCTGATCTTGGATGCCTAAAACTTTAAGCATCTCGGATAAAATTCCACCGCGAGAAAATCCGGCCGTAAAATGGAAACCAGTATCAAAAGGAATATTTTTTTTATAAAAACGTATGAGGCTACCGCCCAAATGCGGGCCTTTTTCTAAGAGCAGTACTTTTTTGCCATTTTTGGCTAGAAGCAGGCTTAAGGTTAAACCGCTCACCCCGCCTCCGACAACTATTTGATCATATTTTTTCATGGAGAAAAATCTAAATTGCCAAGCCGCCGTTAATGCCGATTACTTGGCCATGGATATACATATTTTCTTCGCAACATAAAAAATTTACCACACTCGCTACATCTTCCGTTTTACCGAAACGTCCTAAAGGAATTAAAGGTAAAATTTTATCTTTGGGTAAATTATCAGTCATTTCGGTTTCGATTACTCCCGGACAGACGACATTAACGTAAATATTTTTTTTGCCGACTTCGCGCGCTAAAGCCTTGGCGGCGCCAATTAAGCCGGCCTTGGAAGCGGAATAATTAACTTGTCCTGCTTGGCCAATTTGACCGGAAGTTGAGGAAATAATTACAATCCGGCCGCGTTTTTCCCTTAACATTGGAAAAAGCAAAACGTGCATAATATTATAAAAACCATTTAAATTTGTGGAAATAACCGTATCCCACTCTTCTTTGGTCATCCAGACCATCAGGTTATCCCGCGCCACGCCGGCATTAAAGACTAAAACGTCTGGTGCAGTGGTATCGGTAACCTTGCCTAATGCGGTTTTAGTGGCTTCGTAGTTGCTAACGTCAAAAGAAAACAGCGTGCAAGTGCTTCCCAGTTGCTCAATTTCTTTCTTTGTCGCCTCTGCGGCAACGTGATTGTTGCGGTAGGTGAGCCAAAGATCAAATCCGGATTTGGCTAAGCGTAAAGCAATGGCTTTACCAATTCCTCTGCTTCCACCAATAATTAAAGCAATTTTTTTGTTTTTTGACATGAGATTGGTACGCGCTAAGTAGCGCAATAGTAAAAAACCCTCGGAGGATTTTCACCCTCCGAGGGTTTAAGTGTCGCTCGATCAATTTCTTAGAATGTTACTTTCATTGATGCAACAGCTTGAGTCGCCAAACGGCTATCCGGGAAAGCATCTCCGGGAGCAAAGCAACCCATCGTTAAACCTAACTGCACATCTTCCGTGTAGTCATAAGCAACCGTTAAATCAACTTCTTGTCCAAGGTTATTTTTATTTTTATTTAAAACAGTATTGAGGTAAGCAAAGCCATTGCTATCAACTTTATTGCTGGTTATACTATTAACTGTATTAGCAAGCCTGTAATAACCATATAAAGCGGACAAAGTTACATCTTCCATCGGCTTGACGCTGCCTCTTAAATTAGCTACATGCATATTGCTAAAAGGAAGAATCGCGTAAGCAATGTTGCCGAGATTCTCATTATAATACATTGAATCCCAAGCGGCTTGTTTACCATCGCCAGATAAGTAAGTATAGCTAGCACCAAAACCAGGAATCATCTTCATTTTGGTAAAAGCATAATCTGCTCTGGCTTGTAGAGCAAATGCATTACGGCTCGTGACATCACCAGCGACAATTCTATTTTTACCAAATTGCCAAGCACCTTCTAAAGAGGTCTTTAAATTCTCAACCGGTGTAATGGTAACTAAACCACCCACGGTGTAAGTATCATCTTTTTTACCCATTACTACATTAGCTGATTTATCTTTTCTGTCCCAAATGTATCCTTGGACATTGATTTTTTTGTTAATATCATAGGTAGCATTAACGCCAAATAAATCAACATCATTGCTAGTATTAACATTAGAATTACCAATTTTTGAGTAAACAAGATCAATTACCAGTGGATCGTAATTTAAGGTGGCGCGCAAGGCGTCAAATGAAGCTCTTTCACTTAAATCAGTAGGTAAACCATTTACAGCATTGAAATTGTATGTATTGTTAGCTCCGATAATCATCTGGTTACCAAATCTTAGTTCTTGACGACCAAGAGTTAAGGTTAAAGGTGAATATAAAAATTCTTTTAAAGTAACATAAGCTAAATCTAGATCAATATCCGTGCTACTATTTGTTTCACTTGTCCAATTTCTTTCATTAATTAATCTTACCGTTGCCATAACGTTATCCGTCAAGTCGGCATCAATTCTAACCCGAGTTTGAGTAGCGAAAAATCCAGCTTTATCGTTCTCTTTTGTTGCTGATATGGGAGACTGATTGGTTGCTGGGTTAGCAAGGTCAAAATTATTTCTTAATACTCCGAGAATATTGATATCTCCGGAAACTTTCACATTCTGCACTTCTGCATAGGCGGCGCCAAAAGTTAGGCCGACTACTAAAGCAAGCGCTAATATTGCAATCAAGCGTTTACCCATTTTTTTACTCCTCCTTTTTTTGTTAACTGTTGTGGTTTTATAGTTAACTAGGCCAATAATTGTATTGCCTAGAATGATTTCTCACTCGTTACTTATGTCTATTCTACTTAGATCTTTTTGTTTGTCAAGAGTTTTTTATTTACGCAAAAATAAGCTTTAAATCCAAAAGTGTCAGCTACTTTTGGATGTTCTTTACTTACTTCAGCGGTGCTTTATTCTTCTTGGTTAATCCCTGGGATTTAGGGCCTAAAGATAGCGTCACCAAGACATCCTCGTTCCAGAAACCGGCAATCTGTAGAGTGATAATACAGGTCTCATTATCGCGTTCAAAATTCATGAGCCGCGGGCCATACTCGATAATATTTACCAGGTTCCAATTAAACATCGGCATTTGTTCTTTATAGAAATTAATAATTTGATCGATGTTAGCGCGGCCCTGATATTTTAAGACTCCCACGCGCACACCGGCATTTTCAAAAGAATATGAAATTTGCGGTAGCGGTTTTAAGCCCACTGGAATTGGGACATCCGCAAATTTTAAAATCGCCTGAGATTGAAGATTGCTACTTGAAGTCGTGGCGCAACCCATTAAAGCAGTCGTTAGTAGGTAGCCGATAGCAGACAGGAAAAGTAACTTTTTAAAAATTTTCATTAGCGCTCCCTCCTGGTTAAGAAATCTTTCGTATTTTGATAAATTTTATCAATTTCAATTTGGGTTAGCCCCAGATCCAGCCCGATTTTAATTAATTGTTCCGGGCTAATAATATCTTCCGGGCTATGGCTGTCATTATTTAAAATTAATTTTGCGCCAAATTTTTTCGCCTGATTTACGATATGTTGATTAGTTTCGTTATGTCCTCTGCGGCTGGTAATTTCTAAAAATATATTACGTGCTTTGGCTAATTTTGTATCGTCATCGGTAATTAAACCCGGGTGGGCGAGAATATCAATATCCGC
>CAIVOB010000043.1 GCA_903907475.1 Candidatus Omnitrophota bacterium | reverse complement strand
GGTCCTGCCACTGCGGCACCCTGTCGTGCTCGCTTATGGCTGCGCGCGACAGGGGACCCGCCTCCGTGTCACCCGCCGAATAAAAATTTTCTAACGATGTTCGAATCCAAGTCCAGCCACCCGCTAATAGACAAGTTTAGTTTATATTTTGTACGGAGGATATTGTGAAGCGTGCATTAGAAGTTTTTCGGCACTCCGCAATTTAATCAATAGTGTGCAAGCCTGCCTGACGGCAGTCAGGGACTTACGACGAACGGAGGACACTTCACTTAGCGAAAGTCATCCGGGAGTGAGTCGTAAGCCGCCGCACACGGCGAAGAACTTCGCACGCGGAACAATATCCGAAGGACAAAATATCTTCGCAGAAACTACCCTGAGCGGAAAAGTTATAAATTCATTATTGTAGAGAAGAATGTCTGCTAATTTTATTTGCTAAAAAGGGAGGTTTTTGCTATAATTAATCTTTCCCAATGATAGAAGGAGTCAAACAATGATTGAGCGTTATAGCCTTGAACCGATGAAGAGTATCTGGCAGGAGGAGTTTAAATTTAAGACGATGCTGGATATCGAGATCCTTGTTTTAGAGGCTTATGCGCAGAAAAAAATTGTTCCGCTTGCCGCAGTCAAACGCATAAAACTTAAAGCTAAATTTAATCTTATCGCAATCCAGAAAATCGAAGCTAAAACTCAACATGATGTCGTAGCTTTTGTTTCCAATGTCGGCCAATCTATCGGAGCGGATGCTCAATATTTGCACATGGGTTTAACTTCCTCCGATATTCTTGATACTACTTTAGGAGTGCAGTTAAAAGCAGCAGCGGAAATATTAATCGAGGATTTAGAAAGATTGGCAAAAGTTTTAGCAAAAAAAGCTAAAATTTATAAAGCTACGGTTTGTATTGGGCGCACGCATGGAGTGCATGCCGAGCCAACAACTTTAGGATTGAAATTTGCGCTTTGGTATGCGGAAATTCAGCGCAATCTTGCCCGTCTTAAGCAGGCGAGTTTCGAGGCCAGCGTGGGTAAACTTTCCGGAGCGGTGGGGACATATTCGAATATCGAGCCTTTCGTGGAAGAGTATGTTTGTAAAAAATTAAAACTTCAAGCGGTAGATATCGCGACGCAGGTTATTCAAAGAGATATTCATGCCCAATATATGACTACTCTGGCTGTCATTGGAGCTTCATTGGAAAAATTTGCCACGGAAATTAGGCATTTACAAAAAACTGAAGTCTTAGAAGTTGAGGAACCTTTCGGTAAAGGGCAAAAGGGTTCATCGGCGATGCCACATAAACGCAATCCGGTAATTTGTGAACGGATTTGCGGTTTGAGCCGTATTTTACGCGCTAATGCTCAAGCCGCTTTGGAAAATGTGGCACTTTGGCATGAGCGGGACATTAGCCACTCTTCTGTGGAGCGGGTAATTATTCCGGATTCCACGCTGGCTTTAGACTACATGTTAAATAAATTTATTGCCGTAGTCAGCGGTTTGCAAGTTTATCCGGATAACATGTTAGCGAATCTTGCTAAAACGCGAGGATTAATTTTTTCGCAGCGAGTTTTAATTGCGTTAATGCAAAAAGGGTTAGCTAGGAACAAGGCTTATGATTTAGTGCAAATTGCGGCGATGCGAACCTGGAAAGGGAACGGAAATTTTAAGGATAATCTTTTAGGAGTTCCGGGAATGAACCGTTATTTAAAATCTCAGGAATTAGATAAAATATTTAATTTGAATTTTTATTTGCGCAACGTAAATAAGATTTTTCAGAAGGTTGGTTTATAGATAGAAAATTAACCCTTCCTTTTTTAACCTCTTTTAAAAATAAATATGTGGTATAAAATCGAAGTCGTGGATAAATCCGGTATTTTTGATGCACTGGGCCAGAGTGTCAAAAGGGGTATTTTGGGCCTGGGGATTAAGAATGTTAAGCAAGTTAAATTTATCCAGGTTTATAATCTTTTAGGCAGTGTCACTTTGGAGGAAGTAAAAAGTATTTGTGAAAATCTTTTAAGTGATAAAGTAGCTCAAGTTTATAGAATCTTAGGAGTGGCAAACAAAGCATCTTTCGGGAGTAACGCGCACTTGGTGGAAGTAGCTTATAACCCAGGAGTTATGGACCCGGTAGAAGCATCGGTCTTAAAGGGTATTCAGGATTTAGGTATCTCGGGAGTCACGGCAGTTAAAACGGCCAAGAAATATATTATTTCCGGGAAACTTTCCGCAGCGCAATTAAAAACAATCTCCGAAAAACTACTTTATAATAAACTTATCCAGCATGTTGTTGATCCGCAAATCTCTCAAGGCTTCCTCGGTCATTTGCCGGAATATAATTTTAAGCTCATCATAGTAGAATTGCTTTCAGCAACTTCTAGACGTTTGTTGGAAATAAGTAAGCAGGGGCAACTTTTTTTAAATCTAAATGAAATGCGCCAGATCCAGAGTCATTTCCGAAAACTTAAGCGTAATCCCACTGATTGCGAGCTGGAGACGCTTGCTCAAACTTGGTCGGAGCATTGTTATCATAAAACTTTTCGCGGTAATATTGCTTATCAAGAACGTCAGGCGGTTCCGGCTTTAGGGAATCTGGCGATTAAAAATTTACTTAAAACGACGATTATGAAAGTTACTAAAGAGCTGAATAAGAGCTGGTGTGTTTCGGTTTTTAAAGATAATTCTGGAATAATTAAATTTGATGCGAAAAATAATATTTGTTTTAAGGTTGAAACGCATAATCATCCTTCGGCGCTGGAGCCGTTTGGCGGGGCCAATACCGGTATCGGCGGAGTAATTCGCGATGCTATGGGTACGGGCCTTGGCGCGCAGCCGATTTTAAATAGCGATGTTTTTTGTTTTGCTCCTCCGGATTTAGCATTTAATAAAGTGCCGCGTGGGTCTTTACATCCTAAAAGAGTGATGCAGGGAGTTGTCAGCGGAGTGGGAGATTACGGAAATAAAATGGGTATTCCCACTGTCAACGGGGCGATATTATTTCATGAACATTTTGTGAGTAATCCTTTAGTTTATTGCGGTACGGTGGGGATTATTCCTAAAGATAAATCGTTTAAACAGACTGATCCGGGAGATTTGGTGGTTGTAATTGGCGGAGCAACCGGTCGGGACGGTATCCATGGGGCAACTTTTTCTTCTGGAGAATTAACGCACGAATCCGAAACGGTTTCTAGCGGTGCGGTGCAGATTGGTAATCCGATTCAGGAAAAGAAAGTTTTAGATACGCTTTTGGCGGCGCGCGATCTAAATCTTTATAGCGCCCTGACTGATTGCGGAGCGGGAGGATTATCTAGCGCCGTAGGAGAAATGGGCGCAGCATTAGGCGCGAAAGTTTATTTGGATAAAGTGCCTTTAAAATATTCCGGTTTAACTTACATGGAGATTTGGATTTCGGAATCTCAGGAGAGAATGGTTTTGTCGGTGCCGGTTAAAAATATTGATAAATTAGTGAAGTTGTTTGCTCACGAAAATGTTCAGGCCACAGTGATCGGAGAGTTTACGGCGACTAAAAGGCTGGAGCTTTATTATGAGGATAATTTAGTTTGCGATTTAGCAATGCGTTTTTTACATGACGGCTTGCCGCGCATCGTCAAAAAAGCAGTTTATATTCAGAGTAAGCATCGGGAACCGAAGATTTTACTTAAAAAAGATTACAGTGTGGATTTATTAAAGCTGCTTTCGCATTATGATATTTGCTCTAAGGAATGGGTGATCCGTCAGTACGATCATGAAGTGCAAGGGGGATCAATTATCAAGCCTTTGGTGGGTTTAACTAATGATGGACCCTCGGATGCTAGCGTTACTAAACCGTTATTTGATTCCGATAAAGGTATTGTTATCGCTAACGGTATAAATTTTCGCTTCGGTTTTATTGATCCGTATTGGATGGCGGCTTCCTGCATCGATGAGGTGGTGCGTCAAATTATTAGCGTCGGAGGTTCTTTAGAGGAAGTGGCGATTTTGGATAATTTTTGCTGGGGAAATCCGGATAAACCTGATCGCCTAGGGGGTTTGGTGCGTGCGGCTTTTGGATGTTACGCTGCTGCTAAGGCTTATGGGCTACCTTTTATTTCCGGAAAAGATAGTTTTTATAATGAATTTAATTTACATGGTAAATCTACTTCTATTCCCGGGACACTGTTAATTTCGGCGATTAGTGTTATGCCGGATGTGAATCAAGCTCTCTCGATGTACGCTAAAGCAGTAGGTAATTTAATTTATTTGGTTGGTAATACGCGCGATGAGTTAGGCGGCTCGCATTATTATGATTTATATCAAGCATTAGGAAATGTAGTTCCCCGGGTTTACTTTAAGGAGGCGCTTGCTTCTTTTCAGGCGTTGAGCAGGGCAACTAAAAAAGGTTTAATCAAGGCGGTGCATGATTGTTCCGATGGAGGCCTGGCGGTGGCAATTTCCGAGATGATTTTTAGCGGAGACCTGGGGGCGGAGATTTTTTTACGAGAAGCGCCGTATCTCTCGGATAATCCGCGCAATGATTCTTTGCTTTTTTCTGAGTCTAATTCGCGTTTTGTGGTAGAAGTGGAAAAGAATAAACAAAAAGAATTTGAAAAAGCTTTAAAAGGCCGGCCTTTTGGCTTAGTGGGATATTTAACGCAAAGCAAAGATTTAAAAGTTTATGGTTTAGATGGGAAAATTTGTATTAATGTGGCGACGTCGAAATTAAAAGAAACTTGGAGGGCCCCGTTAAAATGGTAAATAAAAAAGCCTGTTTTAAAGATGCGTTAGCGAAAGAAGATTTTACGCAGGAAGATACCTGGCGGATATTTCGTATTATGTCGGAGTTTGTAGATGGTTTTGAGGTGCTTTCTAAAGTCGGTAAAGCGGTTTCTATCTTCGGTTCGGCGCGTACTAAACCCGATGCTAAATTTTATAAACTCGCCGAAGAGGTAGCATACCATATCGCGCGCGCCGGGTTTGCGGTAATTACTGGAAGCGGACCGGGACTGATGGAGGCGGCTAACAAAGGCGCGCAACGGGCTAAGGGGCATTCGATTGGATTAAATATTCACTTGCCTTGTGAACAAAAACCGAATAAATATGTCAGCACTGTTTTAGGGTTTCGTTATTTCTTTGTTCGCAAAGTAATGTTTGTAAAATATGCCAAAGCTTTTGTTATTCTTCCCGGAGGTTTTGGTACTTTAGATGAATTTTTTGAGGCGATTACTTTAATTCAAACGGAAAGGATCTTTAAATTTCCGGTGATTCTTTTTAATAGCGAATATTGGAGGCCGCTTTTAGATTGGTTAAAGAAAACTGTGCAACGTCATGGCAATATTAGCCAGGAAGATTTAGACCTTTTTGTTTTAGTGGATGATCCTAAAGATGTGGCAAAAATAATTAAAAAATTTTATGCTTAAGCCCAAAGTTTGCGTTTTAAGAACTGCTGGAACAAACTGCGACAAGGAAACTGCTGCGGCATTTAAACTTGTCGGCGCTACCCCTGAGCTTTGGCATATTAATAGTTTGCTGGAAAAAAAACGCTGTTTGGATAATTTTCAGATTTTGGCGTTGCCGGGAGGTTTTAGCTATGGCGATGATATTGCCAGCGGTAAATTATTTGCCAATGAATTAAAATTTAAATTAGCCAAAGAGCTTCAAGAGTTTATTTGTCAAGGTAAATTGATTATTGGGATTTGTAATGGATTTCAAATTCTTGTGAAAAGCGGGTTCTTGCCCGGAAACTCCGAGCTGAAACAGAATGTTAGTTTAATCACTAATGATTCCGGAAAATTTGAAGATCGTTGGGTTTATTTAAAGGCAAGTGGAAAATCCGTTTGGACCAAAGATATTAGCCAAATTATTTATCTTCCTGTTGCTCATGGTGAGGGTAAATTTATTTTAGAAGATAAATCTTTATTAAATAAATTAGAACAGAACGGCCAAATTGTTTTTAAGTATTGCACGGCGCTTGGAGAGCCTGCGCGTTATCCGGATAATCCTAACGGTTCAACTCAAGGTATCGCCGGTATCACTGATGTTACGGGGAGGATCCTGGGGCTGATGCCGCACCCGGAAAGACATATTTTTTCTCGACAGCATCCGCGGCATGAAAATCTTAAAGGGAAAAAATTCGGGCAGGGGCTGGCGATATTTAAAAATGGCGTAGAGTATAGCATAAGGACTTCTTAAGAATGGAGCAGAAGATGTTTACTAAAAAAGATTATTTAGAGCCGAAAGAGTACTGTGGTTTATTTGGAATAACTAATAATAAACAGGCGGTTTGGCTTACTTATTTGGGGCTTTTTGCTCAGCAGCATCGTGGCCAGGAGGCCTGTGGGATTGTTGCTAATAATAAGGGGATGCTTGCGATTCATAAAGATATGGGTTTGGTCAGCGATGTGTTCAGCGAGCAGGTGCTTGCCCGCTTAAAAGGTCAGATGGCGGTGGGGCATGTGCGTTATTCGACAACCGGATCAAGTGTTTTAAAAAACTCTCAGCCGTTGCTCTTGGATTATGCTAAAGGATCGATTTGCATTGCTCATAATGGTAATTTAGTTAATTCTGCTCTACTGCGCAAGAAGCTGGAAGCCTGGGGTTCTATTTTTCAGACCACTACCGATTCGGAGTTGGTGGTGCATTTAATGGCCCGTAGTAAAAAGGTTACTTTGCAGGAAAGTTTGGTTTATGCTTTAAAACAAATTAAGGGAGCTTATTCATTAGTGATGATGGATAAAGATTATTTAATCGGAGTACGCGATCCATATGGTTTTCGTCCGCTAGTATTGGGTAAGTTAGGCGCTTCTTGGTGCTTGGCCTCGGAAACTTGCGCTTTTGATTTGATTGGAGCAAAATTTGTGCGTGAGATTGAGCCTGGGGAGATTGTTTTTATTAATCAGGAGGGTTTGATTAAATCTCTTAAGCCTCAGGAATTAAAAGTGTCGCATAGCGCATTTTGTACTTTTGAGCATGTTTATTTCTCACGTCCGGATTCTTATATTTTTGGGGAAACGGTGCACACGGTCCGGCGTAAATTAGGAGCGCAATTAGCCAAAGAACATCCGGTAGATGCGGATTTCGTGGTTCCGGTTCCGGATTCCGGATTTTCGGCGGCATTAGGCTATTCGAAAGAATCGGGAATCCCTTTAGAAATGGGAATTATTCGCAACCATTATGTGGGTAGAACTTTTATTCAGCCGGCGCAAGATTCTCGGGATATGGGGGTGCGGGTAAAATTTAATATTTTAAAGGATATTTTAAAAGGTAAACGGATTATTATTGTTGATGATTCAATTGTCCGGGGCACGACTTCTAAAATTCGTGTTCGTAATTTACGTAAAGCCGGAGTAAAAGAGGTGCATTTAAGAATCTCCTGTCCAGCACATCGTTTTCCTTGTTATTACGGGATTGATTTTAATCGCGCCGGTGAATTACTTGCTAATAGATATGAGAGTTTAGAGAAAATTAGTAAATATTTGGAAGTTGATAGTTTGGGATATTTAAGTTTAGATGGAATGCTCGGATGCCTTAAACATCCGAAAAATAGTTATTGCACTTCTTGTTGGGTGGGTAAATATCCGGTTAAAGCGGAAAAACGTTTTAGTAAATTTTCTCTAGAGCGTCGCTGTTGTGGACAGGGATAAGGAAAGGGGATATGAAAAAAATAACTTATAAATCTTCCGGAGTTGATATAGGCAGCGCTAATATTTTTAAGTCTAAGCTTAAGTCTTTGGTGCGGAGTTCTTTTCGCCAGGAAGTTTTGGCTAATCTCGGTGGTTTTGGCAGTTTTTTTAAAATTGATAAAACTAAATATAAAAATCCGGTTTTAGTTTCATCCAGTGATGGGGTAGGCACAAAATTGAAAATTGCGCAATTACTTAATAAACACGATACCGTGGGAATTGACGCGGTAGCGATGAATGTTAATGACATACTCTGCACCGGAGCGCAGTCCTTATTTTGTTTAGATTATATTGCTTTTACTAAAGCTAAAGAGAGTGTCTTAATGGAGGTGGTAAGGGGAATTAATCTTGGTTGCCGGGAAGCCGGATGTTCTCTTATCGGAGGAGAAACCGCGCAGATGCCGGGAATGTATCAGGATGGCGAATATGATATTGCCGGTTTTTGTGTGGGGATCGTGGAGCAAGATAAAATTATTAATGGTTCTAAAATTAAGCCCGGGGATTTGGCCATCGGGATTGCTTCTAGCGGCCTGCATTCCAACGGTTATTCTTTAGTGCGTAAAGTGTTAAGTTTAGGGGAGCAGAAAAGAATGGGCGCGGAGTTAATTATTCCCACGCAAATTTATGTTAAACCGATTTTAGAGTTATTAGCCCAGCATGGACAAGTAGTGCATGGAATCAGCCATATTACGGGTGGGGCTTTTTATGATAAGATCAGCCGGATTTTACCCCGAGATATTGATGTTGAGATCGATAAAGATTCCTGGATTGTTCCGGAGATTTTTCGTTTGATTCAATATAAAGGCAAGGTTGATGATCAAGAGATGTATCACACTTTAAATATGGGAATTGGTTTAGTGCTGATGGTTCAGAAGAGCCGTGCGGCCGCGGTTTTAGAAAAATTATCCGCGTTAAAATTAAAAGCTTGGATTATCGGCCAGGCGCTTAAAGGAACAAAAAAAGTAAAGCTCGTTTAAAAATGGGAGGTAGTTATGAATATGTTAGGTTTAATAATTGTGGTGGCGGTAATAGTATTTTTTCTGGGGATTAGAATTGTGCGCCCGACGCATCGGGGTTTAATCGAGCGTTTTGGTAAATATAATCGTTTTGCGAGCGCGGGTTTTAACTGGATTATACCGCTCATCGAAGTCATTTATCAGGTTAATGTTACAGAACAGATGGTTGATGCCGAACCTCAGGAAATTATTACTAACGATAATCTTAACGCGAAAGTGGATGCGCAGGTTTATTTTAAAGTAAAAGCGGATGAGTCCGACGTTAAAAATTGCCAGTATAGCGTGAATAATTATCAATGGCAGATTGTAAATTTGGCGCGTACGACTTTAAGAAACATTATCGGGACGCTGACTTTGAAATCCGCCAATAGCGAAAGAGGTAAAATTAACGCCGAATTGCATAAGACCCTTTGTGAAGAAACTGCCAGTTGGGGTTTAGAGATTGTCAGAACAGAGTTAAAAGAGATCGATCCGCCGAAGGATGTCCAGGAGACGATGAATAAAGTTGTCAAAGCGGAGAATGAAAAGATTTCTGCGATTGATTATGCTACGGCTACGGAAACCGTAGCCGACGGACAAAAGCGCGCCGAGATTAAAAAAGCCGAAGGTATTAAGCAGGCGAGAATTCTTGAGGCAGAAGGTGAAGCCGAGGCGATTAAGCTGGTTAATGAAGCGGCGGAAAAATATTTTACCGGTAATGCTCAGGTGCTGCGTAAGTTAGAAGCAGTGGAGAAGTCCTTACAGAATAATGCTAAAATTGTCGTTCCGGCAAATACGGAACTAGTGAATGTGATTGGCGAGATGGCGGGTTTTTTGCCGATTAGAAATAAGGAAGATAAGAAGTAAGTTATTTGTTAGCGTCTGCTTTGTCTTGGTTCTCGCGGGTGCGCTCGTTTTGCCCCAGCGTGTCAAAACTTCGCTCGGGTCGGCTTCGTCGCTCTCTGACACTAAAAGATGACGGAACCGTGCCCGCTCCTTGCCGACACGCCCCGCTCGAATCCAAGCCAAACCATCCGCTAATAAGCATTAAGTGATAATGCAGATGAAAAATTTTTATTATGCGGGTGACACGGAGGCGCTTCCCCTGTCGCGCGCAGCCATAAGCGAGCACGACAGGGTGCCGCAGTGGCAGGACCCGTCAGACAAAATTTTTCAGTTGTGGCGCAACAAGCGTCCGTGCGAGAAACAAAACCAGACAGCCTGCCTGCCGGCAGGCAGGGACCTGCTAATTGAAATAAAATGATGAAGAAAATTTTACTGAGTATCGTTTTAATTTTATTCCCCTTGGTATCCTGGGCGCAGGGGGCTTGGGAGAAAAAAGGCGATTTTTATTTTCTTGCTAAGAATACCAGGGAGAATTTTAGTTTACCCGGGGCGGGTGAAAATAAATTTAGTAGTAAATATTTAAAATATGGGGGAATAGATTTTTTGGTGCGGGGAGCTAGCGATTGGAAAGATTATGGCCGGCTTAACTTGGAAGGCAATAATATGTTTTCCTTGCCGATTCGCTCCGGAATGCGGGTAGAGGAAGTGCATTTTTTAGCCGGCGGAAATTATAGCAATAGTTACGAGCATGATGCGGCAATGCGTTTATTCGGCGATAAGTATTTTTACGCGACTTTAAACGTTATTTTTGTTTACGCGGATGGGGTCTATAAAAGTTTGGCGGTGCCGGTTTTTTGGGATTGGTTTCATCTGGGGCCCGGTAAATGGTCTAAGCATGGGGCAACGATTAGATCTTTAGGTGAAAATCCGGTGCGTCCGAATTGTAGTATCTTTCATATTAGTTTTGTTAACCCTCGGAAAGAGGAACCGTTAAAAAATATTTTAGTCAGTGATAGCTGGATTGATGATCGGCCTTTTTCAGATATTTTTGCCGTAACTTTAAAGTCTTTAGATGCGCTAGAATCATCGCCAAAAGAGGATAAATAAATGCGGATTTTAGTAATTGGTTCAGGTGGCCGGGAACACGCTTTAGTTTGGAAGATCGCCCAATCTAAATTAGTGGATAAAATATTTTGCGCTCCGGGTAATGGGGGAATTGCGCAAATTGCCGAGTGCCTTGACCTAAAAGCTGATGATATTTTTGGATTATTAGATTTTGCGCGCAAAGAAAGAATTGATTTGACTGTCGTTGGCCCGGAAGTAGCTTTGTCTTTGGGGATTGTCGATGAATTTGGCAAAGCAGGTTTAAAAATATTCGGGCCGAATAAATTAGCCGCGCATTTAGAGGCGAGTAAAGTTTTCGCTAAAGAATTAATGGCCAAGTACAATGTTCCTACTGCTAATTTTAAAGTATTCGATAATCCGGAGGCAGCGCTTAAATATATTACCATAAACGGTGCTCCTTGCGTGGTCAAAGCCGATGGTTTAGCTTCGGGAAAAGGGGTGGTTGTGGCACAAACTGTTAGTGAAGCTAAAATCGCGGTTACGGCAATGATGCAAGATAAAGTTTTCGGGGATGCCGGGAAAAGAATAATTATTGAAGAATGTTTAGTGGGTCAGGAAGTTTCGATTTTAATCATTACTGATTCCCAAGCAGTGCGTCTGTTAGCTTCTGCTCAAGACCATAAAAGGATTTTTGACCAGGACCAGGGTGCTAATACCGGAGGCATGGGGGCTTATTCTCCGGCACCAATCGTTACGGAAAGCGTTTTAAAAGAAGTGTTAGAAAAGATAGTCTATCGTACTCTTGATGGCTTAAATAAAGAAGGGATTATTTATCGTGGGGTTTTATATGCCGGAGTGATGCTCACTAAAGATGGACCGAAGTGCTTAGAGTTTAATGTGCGTTTTGGCGATCCGGAAACCCAAGTAATTTTGCCAAGATTAAAAACAGATTTAGTGGAAGTGATGCTGGCTGCCAGTGAAGGCAAGTTAGCAAAAATAAAAAAATTAGATTGGGACCCGCGGGCTTGTGTCTGCGTGGTTTGCGCTTCTGGAGGATATCCTGGAGCATATATTAATGATCAAGAGATTAGCGGTTTAGAAGAGGCGTCCGGTTTAAAAGGGGTAATTATTTTTCATGCCGGAACAAAAAAAGTGGCGGGTAAGATTTTTACTAACGGTGGAAGGGTCCTCGGGGTCACGGGCTTAGGGGTGGGAATTAAAGCAGCACTTGGGCTTACTTATGAAGCAGTGGCAAAGATTAAATTTAATAAAATGCATTATCGTAAGGATATCGCACAAAAGGTTTTAATCGAGTAAGTATTGAATTATTTATTTGTGCATTTGTTTTTTTATTTTAAGGAGGGGAGTATGAATAAAATTGGTATTATTATGGGTAGCAAGTCAGATTTAGAAATAGTAAATGAGACAATTAGTATTCTTCGGCAGTTTGCGGTGAGCTTTGAAATTAAGGTGCTTTCAGCGCATAGAACTCCCAAAGAACTGGTTAAATATGTGGAGGACTCGAGTAAACAAGGAGTTAAAGTTTTTATCGCTGCCGCGGGAATGTCTGCGGCTTTAGCGGGGGTAGTGGCCGCGCATACTATTCTTCCGGTAATCGGTATTCCGATTGAAACTAAAAATTTAAAAGGTTTAGATTCACTTTTATCGACTGTGCAGATGCCTCCGGGGGTTCCGGTGGCTTGCATGGCAATTGGAAAAGCGGGAGCCAAGAATGCGGCGTTATTTGCTTTAGAGATTTTAGGCCTCAGTGACGCTAAGATCGGCGCCCAGCTCTTAGATTATAAAAAGTGGTTGTGTTTAGAGATCAAAGGAACAAAAATTAAATTATGAGCGCTTCGAAAATAATTAAGATTGACGCGCGTAATATCGACACAGAATTAATTCATCAGGCAGCTGAAGTCTTAACGCGTGGTGGGTTGGTAATTATTCCAACGGATACGGTTTATGGGATTGCGGCTGACGCTAACAATAAAAATGCATTAGCGAGACTTTTTGAGATTAAAAAAAGGCCTTTGGATAAACCATTTGTTTTATTGATCGCGCAGTTTAGCCAGGTTGAGGAATTAGCAGAGAATATTCCTATTGTGGCTTACAAATTGATGCATAAATTTTGGCCGGGGCCGTTGACGGTGATTCTAAAATCTAAAATACAAGGTAAAGTGGGGTTACGGTTACCGGATTCTCAAGTGGCTTTAGAAATTATCTCTTGGGCCAATATTCCCTTGGCTTGTACTTCGGCGAATCTGAGTACTCGCAGCGCGGCAACTAATTTTATTCAGGCAATTAAGGATTTAAACGGCCAAGTAGATTTAGTAATTGATTCCGGCCCGACGCGGATTGGTTTAGAATCGACTATTGTTG
>CAIVOB010000042.1 GCA_903907475.1 Candidatus Omnitrophota bacterium | reverse complement strand
GTAAACAGATGCTGCCGATTTATGATAAGCCGATGATTTATTATCCGCTTTCCGTATTAATGCTGGCCGGAATTAAAGACATCCTTATTATTTCTACGCCTAAAGATACCCCAAGATTTAAAGATTTACTTGGCGATGGAAAAAGCTTAGGGATAAAGTTGACTTATCTGGTGCAGCCGGAACCGAAAGGAATCGCGCAGAGCTTTATTATTGGCGAAGAGTTTATTGGGAAAGACAGCGTTTGCCTTATTTTGGGAGATAATATCTTCTATGGTTATAATTTGAGCGAACTCTTGCAGCAAGCGGCTAAGATTAAAGATGGGGCGGTGATTTTTGGTTATTATGTCAAGGATCCGCAGCGTTATGGAGTGCTGGAGTTTGATAAAAAATGTAAAGTGATATCGATTGAAGAGAAACCAAAAAAGCCAAAATCGAATTTGGCAGTTTCAGGATTATATTTTTATGATAATAAAGTGGTTAAGATTGCTAAAAGCATCAAACCTTCGGCAAGAGGAGAGCTTGAAATTACCGCGGTCAATAATGAATACATTAAAATTGGGAAGCTTAAAGCGGAGTTTCTCGGCCGGGGGCACGCCTGGCTTGATACCGGAACTTACGAATCTTTAATTGACGCTTCAATTTTTATTAAAACCATTGAAGACCGGCAGGGATTAAAGATCGGTTGTGTTGAAGAAGTAGCATATCGCATGGGTTATATTACTAAGGCGCAATTATTAAAACTTGCCGGACAGATACCGACGAGTTACGGGCAGTATTTAAAGGATTTACTTAAAAATGAATAGAAATATTTTGATTTTAGGTAAAGGTTTTATCGGTGAGCGGTTGCAAAAAGAACTGCATTGTCAAATCGACGGGGCAATGATAAATTCTTTCAGCGCTGCCCAAAAGTTAATAAAAAAATATAACCCTAAAATAATTATTAATTGTATCGGCATTACTGGTAGGCGTAATGTGGATGATTGCGAACTGGAAAAAGATGCTACTTTATTGGCCAATAGCTTTGTCCCGATTATTTTGGCGGAAGTGGCGCTGCGCAATAATCTGAAGTTAGTGCATATTAGCAGCGGATGTATTTTTAATTTTGATTACAAGAAAAGTGCGCCGATAAAAGAAGAGAGTAAGGATTATTATTTTAAGTTATTTTATAGCCGGAGTAAAATTTACGCTGAACGTGCACTTGAGGTGTTAGCTCGAGATTATAATATCCTTATTGCGCGGATTCGCATCCCACTGCTTAACGCTAAGCATCCCAAAAATGTTTTAGATAAACTTTTAAAATATAAGCAAGTGATTGATGTCGCGAATTCGGTGACCTATATTCCTGATTTTATTCAGGCGATAAAGTATTTAATTAAAATTGACGCCAAAGGGGTATACAATGTGGTAAATAAGGGCGGGTTGCGTTATCCCAAACTGATGCAGGTTTATCAGAAATACGTTCCGTCATGTAAATTCAAAGTGATTGCTTTAAAAAAATTACGATTAGACAGAACCAATTTGATTTTATCGACTAAGAAACTTGAAAAAACAGGTTTTAAAGTAAGAAATATTAATACGGTATTAGAAGAATGCGTAAAAGAATATCTAAAATCTTAATTACCGGTGGCGCAGGTTTCATCGGGAGTGCTTTTGTGCGGCTGTTAGTGAATAAATGGGAGCGTTCCTATTTTTTTGCAAAAAATAGGAACGCTCCCATTTTAATTGACAAGCTTACTTATGCCGGTGATCTTAAACGTCTTGAAGAGGTAAAGGGTAAATTTAAATTTTATAAAACTGATATCTGCAATAAAACCAGCATTCAGGAAATTTTTGAAAAAGAAAGACCGGATATTGTCATGCATTTTGCCGCGGAAAGCCACGTCGACCGTAGTATTAATGATGCTACGCCATTTATCGATACAAATGTTAAAGGCACGCAGATATTATTAGATGTGAGCCGCAAATATCAGGTAAATAAGTTTATTCATATCTCAACCGATGAAGTTTATGGCGAGATCCCCAACGGAAAATTTAGCGAGGATTCCTTAATTAAACCTAATAGCCCGTATGCGGCGTCTAAAGCGGGAGCGGATCTTTTGGTGCAATCATATATTAAAACTTATAAGTTTCCGGCGATAATTATTCGGCCATCTAATAATTATGGGCCGTGGCAATATCCGGAAAAGCTTGTGCCTTTGGCGATATTAAGAATATTGGGAGGAGAAAAGATTCCCGTTTACGGAAAAGGCGTCAATGTGCGGGAATGGCTTTATGTTGATGATTGTGTGCGAGGCGTATTGGCGATTATGCAAAAAGGTAAAATCGGAGAAATTTATAATTTAGGAAGTACCTGTGAAAGTAAAAATATTGATACAGTTAAATTATTATTAAAAACTCTTGGTGTGGGTCAAGATAGATTTGAGTTTGTTAAAGACCGCTTGGGTCATGACATAAGGTATAGCCTTAATTCGCGAAAAATTACCAACGAACTTGGCTGGAAACCTATGATTGGACTTATGCCAGGCCTGAAGCTTACAGTGGACTGGTCGCTGAAACATCAAATTTGGCTTAAAAGTAAGCTTAAGGATATTAATCAGTTTTACAAATATGGGACTAAATAAGCCAAGGAATACCCTGCGTCAACGTTTTATCGCCGCCGAATCTGATACGCTCGTTATTGAAACCATCCAAACTGAATCTGTAACTAATCGTCAGAGCTTACGCCTGCTTAAACTTAAAGGTACTTGGCGCGCCAATGATTATAATGAACTTTATTTTGAAGTCACCTGTCGCAAAGGCCCGCCGGAGACCTATGTTTTTAAGGGTGGCTGGAAACTAAATAATAATCAACAGATCGAATATACTTCGCTTGATGGGCGCGATACCTTAATTTTTAAGGGTTATTGGGATATCACCGCGACGAATCGATTGGTTTATCTTTTTGAAGGTAGCTCTACTTCGCGTTTTGAATTTAAGGCGCAACTTGAATCGCCGATTCTTTATCCTAAAAAAGGAGAAATCCGTTATCGCATTGGCGTCGGTATTCGTCAAAGCCGCGCGACTTCGCCCAAACAGATAATTATTCTTTATGGTGAATGGAAGTTTGGCCGTAACCTGGCTCTAAGTTTTTTGATGCATTATGGAGACGGTAAGATTAGAGAAATCGAATTCGGAGCAGTGATAACTTTTGGCCGCAGTAAAATCAACTTTGCGTTGCAAGATAAAATCGGTGAATCTTTAGGTATAACTTTAACCATGTCGCATAAAT
>CAIVOB010000041.1 GCA_903907475.1 Candidatus Omnitrophota bacterium | reverse complement strand
CTTTTCGCAGAAAAATAAATCCTTATAATTTGCCCATGGTAATTGCCAATGGTTGTTCCGGCCCGAGCATCGCGGAGGTAATTCTGGCGACTAATTTTTCTAAAGCTTATTATATCGATTGTGTGCCGGTTTTGAAGCAAAGGTTAATAATGAATTGGAATTCCTGGGAAGATAAAGATTTTGGAGATGCGTATTTTGTTAATAAAAACGAAACTGGTTACGCTAGGATGGTAAATTTTGTATTTAAAACTGAGTATTATTTAATTCGCGAGCTGAAATTAATGGGTGTTTTAAAAGACGATATTAATATTGGGTTGGGAGAATATAAGAGGCCGGTTTTGACTTTTAATCTGCCCCAAGAAGATCTCAAGCGAAGTATTATTTTTGTAAATCAGAATATGTTGCGTATTGATCAAGGATTAAATGTTGAGCTATCCGGAAGTCTAGATTTATATTTTGAAAAAGCGAGCCAGCAACTTGCCCGTAGCTACACTAAATATTTACCCCAGGTTGCCGGTTGGATTAAATCTAAGGGCCTTTTAGCGCTTAATAACTATGAGACTTGGGCCGGTGGGCCGCAAGATCCTTTATTTTGTTTGGGTAATAGTTTTAAGCAAAGTCCGGAAATGGGGCTGGAAAGTTTTGTGAAAGTAATTTGGAGCAGTCATCCCTCATCTTGGGAGCCCTTTTATGGTTTTTACTTGAATGTTTATAGCAAAGTGGGTGATGTAGATAATCCGCAGAGCCAAGATAACGGAGGAGAAAATAGACAGGTAGCGCAGGAGTTGGCGGAAGTTTATCAAAAGCTTGATTTTGGTGATATCTATAGCCTTCCGGATTGGTTAATTTATCTTCTTACTGGAAAAAAAGGTTGTCCGGGGGTGTTTAATAATATTAATTTTAGTTTGCAACAGTATCGGGGCCTTTGGGCCTTATATAAAAGGCTTGAAACTGCCGGGTTAAGTGAAGAACAAATTTCTAAGTTATTGACTCCCGCAGCAATCTTTCTATCAGAAAGCCAAGCCTTTGGTTCGGAGATGGTTTTGGGGCATGAATTATTTCATCGGGCGTATAAATCTTTGCCTGCCTCTTTAAAAAATGAATTTAATAGCTTCTGGATTGGCCTTCCAGTATTTACGCGTATTGCTATAATTCATGAAATATTCGAGAAACCATATTCGGAAAAGAATTATGTTGAAGAGTTCTTTGCTCATATTATCGGTGATTTAATGCAGGGAACTGATTTTTCGCAGATTTTTATTAATTTTCCGCAGCTGCAAGTTGTATTATCGCGTTACGCGCTCTTAGAATATCATAGAGCCGCTGTAAAAAAAGTTGTTAATATCGAGGAAATTAAAATATTAAGTTTTAATTCGCAAGCCGACAAAGCAAGAGCAGATTTCTTTGAGCTTGTTGGGCTTGATGTGAGCCAAATAATAAATTACGCGCAATTAAAACAAATCGCTGCCGAGATCGTCCAAAGAGAGCAGGGATTAGTTTGGCAGTATATTAATATGTACCTATTGGCATTACCGGTTAATTTAAAAATTAAAATTATTGCAAAAATTATTAAGCCGATTTTTATGCTCGATAGTAATCTATTTAATCGGTATTTAGCAAAGAAAATTTTAAATTCTTCCAGGCAAATGGTAAGGAATATTAATGATAACGGAGGAGCAGAAGATAAAAATACTCAATCTCAGCAAGCGCTTGACAGCTTAGTCGTACTTAAGAATTTTAGGGCAAGGGACTTTTCTTTTGAAAAATTAAAATTTAAAACCGAAGAACTTTTTGCGTATAGCGGTGAAGCGGAAATTTTAATTCGTGATGCTGTTTTGCGCAATGTCAGAAGCATCGTGGATGTTTATCGCCAAAGAGGTAATCAGCAGGGCAGGATATTGGGGTTTGCCGGTGAAATTTCCGGGCTTTATGAAGTGGTGATTAAACGCGGTACAACCCTGGAAAATATAAAGATTGGACATTTAGCTTCGATCAACGAGATTTCTCATGGCAAGGAATTTGACGCCAGAAGTAGTAACACGCTTTTTGAATTTAAATTTCACCTTTCGCTTTTAAAGTTATATCAGCAGGTCATTGGAACAAGCTCGGCGCATGTTTCCCATTTGGAAGTGATTACTGATTATCCTGAGTTTGAGTCAATCCGGAATATTGTATATTTCGGCGAGCTGGATAATGGCGAGGTATTTAAAACGATATATAGTTTTATGAAAAATAATTATCAGATCTGTCAAACGGTGTATTTAAGCCCGCAAGGTGGGGCGTCCGTAAAGTTTAGTTTACCGCAGATGAAAGAATTTTTACTTTCTGGCGATACCATCGCTTCTGTAAATCGGAGAAGTAATTTGATTCCTTATAATTTTCGGGTTCAGCATTTTAAATTAAATCGCTTGATTGATAGAAAATTACGTCAGTTACGTGGTGAAAAATTTGACGTGATTATTGCGGTAAGTAATTTGCCGGTTAATCAGAGGTCAGCAATTCAAGGCTTGGTTTGCAATTCTTCCGATAACGGTGGTGAAATAGTAGATACTGCTTTAGTTTCTGGATGGATTAGCGAAAGATTTGCTATAGAGAAAAGAGTGGTCGAATATTTTTTAACTGACTGGCTTAAGGATGAGCTTTTAATATTAGCGCAGGAGAAGCAACTATCATCAGCACAGGAATATTTAATTTTATTGAAATATGATTTAGTAGAACGAGAAGAGTTTTTAGGCAATATTCCGGGTAGGGTTTATTTGAATCAGCCGCAGACAGAGGATGGTAGAAATACAACTTGTTTTTTTAGAGATTATAAAAGACATTGGCGGTTAATGGGTTATATTGTAAATGAGCTTGTGCGGGAGAAAATTAAATCTAAATCAAAGGAGATCGCCATTGCTAGTTTTGGTTGTTCCAATGGAGCGGAAGCATATAGCGTGGCAATATTTTTTAATAATTTGTTTGGTGCTAATTGCCGGGGGTTGGATTTAAAGATTCGTGGTTATGATAATAATCTTTGCGTGCTTAACCTCGCCAGAAGAGGTATTTACCAGAGACACAGTTTTTATAATGCACTTGAACGCTGGAGGATGAAAGAAAGTTTTTTTGAAAAATATTTTGAAAAGAGAGTAAGTTCTGAGAATGCTATGGAATATCGGATCAAGGATTTTTTAAGAAACAGGGTGCTGTTTACCTATTTGGAGATGTCAGATGCCCGGCAAATGGCCAAATTAGAGTTATTTGATATTGTATTTTTTAAGAATGTTTTAATTCATAGCGATGATTATTTTAATCAAGAACATCCGTATGACGCTATGTTGGGGTTAGTTTTAAACAAAGTAAAAGTTGGTGGGTTGGTTTTTATGGATAGTTTTGCTGATTTTTATATGTGTAATTTTCCTGAATTTAATGGTGTGGCAGATAAAGCAGGTTCTCTAATAGATTGTTTATATAAGAAGGTGTATAAGGTAAATTCAGATAATGGCGGAAAACCGCAATTGAAATGGTATGAAGGGTACGCGGCAGCGAGATTACTTGTGGCAAGGATAGAGGGTAAGATAACCGCCAACCAGTATTATCATTTGCTGCAGGATGCGGTGGATCCAAAACGAAAAATTATTCTTGATTTAGGCGAAGAGGTGGGATTAAGAGCGATCAAAGATGTTTGCGGTAATTTAAATGATAAATTTTTGCCCTTAATGGTAGAGCCGGGGATATTAATGCGGTTAGATGATTTTATCCGCTTTACGTGCGTTAATTATGCTTCGCGGCTTGATCATTTAACGCCGGGTGAAGTTTGGGGCATTCGGAATGCTTATGAAAAATATCTCGGAATAAAAACTTATTACCGAGCGCTGCGGCTGGTTGGCAACAGGGCATCGCAATTCTTTAATACAGGTATTCTAGCGCCGTATTTTATTGCGGATACTCTGGAAAGTGATTTGGATAAATTTAAAATTGCTTCGGATTTCTTCTCAAGCCTATCTTCTGATTGGAATGGAGAAAATCAGGATATGCAAGCCGCGTTAAGGATTTTTGATTCTACTAATCGTCTTGCTTTCGCGCCGATATTTGTTTCTGGTTTAAAAGAGGATATCGCGATGAAGTTGAGATATCCCGGTAAATATAGGGCGAGTTTAAATTCTGTTTGTGATGATCGACAAATGGTAATTGACATTAGCATGAACCCGATGATGAAAGATGCGTTACCGGCGTATCTATTTAAAATGGTAATTCCAGAAATTTATATTATTCGCTGGGGTACGGAATATTTTCCTTACTATTCAGGCTTGGAATCAGCAAAGGTTATTTCAAGCAAGGGGAAAGAATATTTATTGTCAGATCCCGGTTTAGAATCGTTTGTGGAGATAAAAATCGATCCGGATTGGATTCGCGAAGCTATCTTGATACCTGAAACTAATAAAACGTATAGTATTCAGAACTCTCTGGAGCAAAAATCTTCGGAAGCTCAGGAATTAGATTATGGGTATGATGATAATGGCGGTAAGTTTTCTTTAAAAGCGCTTAATGATAACATGTTAAATAATTGGGATAAACTTGTTAAATTCGGGATTAAGGATATTCCTAATTTTGGTTTAAGAGTCATCAGCAGAAAGAGATATAAAAATGATCCGGAGCATCCTTTTGGAAATAACCCTGAGCTTTACGGTGGATTTATTTTTATGATCAGTATTTTTTTAAAAGATATTAATTACATGGGAAGTGAGCAGCTTTTTAACCAATTGTATTATTCTATTGTAAATTTATTCGATTTTAAAGGTCAAAGTAAGAAATTTTTTACTTTTGATAATTATATAAT
>CAIVOB010000040.1 GCA_903907475.1 Candidatus Omnitrophota bacterium | reverse complement strand
AGTGACTGGAGTTCAGACGTGTGTCTTCCGATCTGTTTTGTAAATGTTAAATCGTAAGATCCCTATAACTAATCACTTCGTACTCCTTTGGTAAAATACCAAAGGAGTACTCGTAGTTATAAAGATCCCTATAACTAACCACTTCGTAGTCCTTTGGTAAAAGACCAAAGTACTACTCGTAGTTATAGGGATCAATTCGTGCATTGATTTACTCATACTTTGTATTCGTAAATCAAGCACTCATTGACTAAAAATCAGGCAGTGATAGAATATATCCATGCTTAAAAAAGGAATATATATTTTGGGGTTGTTCTTGGTGCTTAGTGGCTGTCAAAGCATTGAAAAACCGAAACAAATTTTTGCTAAACCGTTACCGGCCTTAATAGAGTTTAAGCCCGGTGAGCGGATTATGATTTTGGCTCCGCATCCGGATGATGAAGCGATTGCTTGCGCGGGGATTATCCAACAGGCGTTGAAGGTGGGAGCAAAAGTAAAGATCGTTTATTTAACTAATGGGGACCACAATGAATTAGCGTTCATCGTTTATGAAAAAAGGTTAACTTTCCGGCGCGGAGAATTTATTTATATGGGCCAGGTGCGTCAAAAAGAGTCAATTAGGGCGATGCAGTTCCTTGGCTTGCAAGCAAAAGATCTGGTATTTTTAGGTTATCCGGATTATGGCACTTTTAATATTTTCAGCCAGTATTGGCAAACCGCTAAACCGTTTCGGGATCGTTTAACGCGGATATCTAGCGTTCCGTATCGCCAGAATCCTTCTTACGGGGCTCCTTATTATGGGGAGAATATTCTTCATGACCTAACGAATCAAATTCGGGATTATCAGCCGGATAAAATATTTGTTTCTCATCCGGCAGATGTTAATGCGGACCATAAATCCCTTTATTTATTTTTACAAATCGCATTAAGTGATTTAGAAGCTTCGATTAATGCGCCTCAGGTTTATCCGTATTTAGTACATTGTGTCGGCTGGCCCAAACCGCGGCATTATCATCCGGAATTAGGATTATCTCCTCCGGAAAAATACCGGGATTCCGACCTAACTTGGGAGCGTTATAATTTAAGTTCTAGCGAATTAGATAAAAAATATCAAGCGATACTTTTTTATAAAAGCCAGACTCAATCAAGCGCTTTTTATCTTTTTTCTTTTGCTCGGGAAAATGAACTTTTTGGTGATTATCCGGTTTTAGAATTAAAAGCGCAGTCGAAATTAAATCTCAAATTAACGGAATATTCCGGCGCGCAAGCTTTAGAAAGAGCAACTGCTGAAACGGAAGAGATAAGGCTAGAGGATGCTTTGGAATATTCTGGACAGGTGAGCTTTGCTAAAGAAGATAATAATTTTATTGTGCGTTTGGACAGGCCTAAACAATTAAGTAAAAATTTTGGAGTGCTGCTTTATGTCTTTGGTTATAATCACCAGATTCCTTTCGCGCAGATGCCTAAAATTAGTATTATCACCGCGGGAAATAAATATAAAGTTTTTAATTTACGGCAAAAAGTATTAAATTCTGGAGTGAGTTTAGAGTTTGCCAAATATGCTTTAATTTTAAAGATTCCTTTGCCGCTCTTAGGGGAACCGGATTATTTGCTCACTTCGCTTAAGGCTTACCACGGCCGTTTACCGATTGATGTGGTAGGTTTTCGTAAGATTAAACTTAAATAATAAGGGGGAGGTTTTAGATGTTAGAGCTAAAATTGGTAAAAATAAATAAGCCCCAGGATTTAAATTTTATTTTAGGACAAAGTCATTTTATTAAAACCGTAGAAGATCTTTATGAAGCGCTCGTGAATGTTCCGGGCGCGAAATTTGGCATAGGGTTCGCAGAAGCTTCCGGCGCTTGTAAAATTCGCAGCGAAGGCAACGATGCCGCACTTAAGGAGTTAGCGATCAGTAATATGCTGGAGCTTGCTTGCGGGCACAGTTTTATTATTTTTTTGGAAAATGTTTATCCGATCAACGTTTTGAATGCTTTAAAAAATATTCCGGAAGTTTGTAATATTTATTGCGCGACTGCGAATCCGACAGAAGTAATTGTGGCAGAGAGCCAGAATGGTAGAGGGATCTTAGGGGTGATTGACGGGGCGCTTCCTCAAGGCGCGGAAACCGCTGCGGATATCTCTTGGCGCAAAGATTTATTGCGTAAAATCGGGTATAAACTTTGATTTTGCTTGTAATTTAAGGCGAGTTTGTTATAATTGTTGCAAATCTAAATTTATATGGACGCTAAAAAAATACGAAAATCTTTTAGTTATTTCGCGGCTTGGTTGGGAATAAACATTTGTTCTTTGATTGTGCAAATTATTCCTCCGCGCTATCTTTATATTTTTGCCCAGAAGATGGCGGCCCTGGCTTATGTTTTTGCCTCTAAACATAGAAAAATCGCTTTGGAAAGCTTAAGGATTGCTTTTGGAAAAGAGAAATCTCCTCAGGAACTGGATAGGATCGCTCGGGATTGTTTTACCTATCTGGCTAAGAGCGCGGTGGAGTTGATGTTTTTTTTCGATAAGCCATTTCTTTTGAAAGATAAAGTGGAGATCTATGGCCGAGAGAATTTAGACCAAGCTTTAGCTGCTGGTTGCGGAGTAATTTTGGTGAGCGCGCATTTTGGTAATTTCCCTCTGCTTTTAGGCAGATTAGCAGTAGAGGGATATCACGCCGGTGGAATCATGAAGCCGATGCATGATACTAAAATGGAGGAAATTTTCTTAAAGAAAAGAGAAAAATTTGGGGTGCGCACTATTTATAGTCAACCGCGCCAGGAATGTGTTAATCAAACGATTACTGTTTTACGTAATAACGAGTTAGTTTTTATTCCGATTGACCAAAATTTTGGTACCGGTGGCGTCTTTGTGAATTTTTTCGGTAACCAAGCCGCTACTGCCACTGGGCCGGTGATTTTGGCGCAACGCACTAAGGCGGCGCTGGTACCTTGTTTTATTATTCGCCAAAGCGATGACCGTCATAAAATATTTTTTGAACCGCGATTAGAATTGGAGGAGGGCAGTAGCCCTAAAGAAACAATTTTAGTAAATATTCAAAGATTAACTGACATCATTGAGACCTATATTCGTAAATATCCTGCCGAATGGGGCTGGATTCATCGCAGATGGAAGAGTAAGCCTCGAGAAAAGTGAAACGTGAAGCGAGCGCGTAATTATTAATGTGGGAAACTTAATTAAGGAGGTGTGCAATGGCAGCAGAAGAGAAAAAATGTTGTTCCAGTGAGAAGAAATGTTGTGATCCGAAGAAAACCTTGGCGACACTGTTAAAGGTAATTTTAGGGTTAGCATTTTTAGTTTTAGGCGGGTTGGCGATTATCAATTGGTGGGATAAGTTAGTAATGATTGTGAAAGGCTGCAGTGGTTTGTTTTTGATTCTCGCCGGGATAATTACTTTAGCGATCGCTAAAGAATAATCTTTTAAAAAACAAAACATAAATAATGGGGGCAGACGCAGGAAAAAGATCTGCTCCCATTTTTTTCTTTCTATTATCAGGTTTTCGTATATAATAAATGAAACTAAATAATTTCTAAATTTAAGAGGAGATGGCGATGGAAGTGACGATGTCAAGAGAGATAATTTCCAGTAAACGGATTTGCCGCTTGTTTGCTGTAGGTAGTTTTATTAGCTTAACGGTTTTATCGGCATTTGTGCGTTTTCCTTTGCCTTTTACTCCGGTGCCGTTAACTTTGCAGACATTTTTTGTTTTGCTTTCTGGTGCTTTATTGGGGAAAAAACTGGGTTTAACGGTGCAGTTAGCCTATGTTTCTTTAGGATTAATCGGATATCAGGTATTTACTGGCTTAGGCAGCGGGGGGCTTTACTTAATCGGGCCGACCGGTGGGTATCTGGTGGGTTTTGTCTTAGCGGCTTTATTTACGGGAAGCTTGTTTACCTCAGGCAAGCAAAGTGCTGCAGCTATTTTTTTGAAATTAATGATCGCGGATTTAATGATTCTATTCTGTGGGACGGTTTGGTTAAAATTTAGTTTCGCGTCTTCTTGGCGTCAGGCATTTCTTTGGGGTTTTTTCCCCTTCGTTTTGGGTGAATCTTTTAAGATTATTCTAGCAACTGCTGTATATCAAAAGTTGCAGGCGCGCGTTAAAGCAATACTGCATTAATTTGACAGAAATAATTAAAATAAGGTTATTGCTAATTCATAAAGAGCCTAATTTTTAAACTGTTAACGATGCTAATAAAATAGAAACCTGTAAGTTGTATTTTTATCTGCCATTTTATTACAGATAACTTGACAAATGGATTGATCTGTGTTAATTTTAGCTGTAATCTAAAGGAGGTTATAAGATGGATTCCAAAAAATGTTTAGCGCTTTTTGTATTTATCTTATTTTCTGTTCTGGTTTCATCAGCCGTTTTTGCTGAAGACGCGGCGGTGAGCGCGGTGGAAACAAGTGCGGTGGTTACTCCGGTTATGGCCCCTGTGCAAAACGAGGTTAATCCGCAATGGCTTTGGGGTGAAGTAGTCAATTTGGATCCTTTACTTAAAACGGTGACTTTAAAATATTTAGATTACGAAACGGATCAAGAAAAAGAGATTGTCTTAGTGGTTAATGAAAAAACAACTTATGAAAATATTAAAAGTTTCGCGGAAATAAAGATTAAAGATACTCTAAGCGTTGATTATCTCTTGGAAGCCGGGGACAAGAATATCGTGAAGAATATTAGCTTTGAGGGTTCTGAATTAGCCGCGCCAGCAAACAATGATTTACCGGTTACCGCGCCCGAGTCAAGCGCTGCTCAAACAGTTCCAGCAGTTAAAGTTCAAGATGCTGCTTTGCCCACCGCACCAGCTGACCCTACTCCGACGGTTGAGTCAACTCCTGCGGGTAGTGAAATCGTTTCTCCGACTGCATTGTCAACTGCTCCGGTTGAGGGGCAAGTAGTTACCCCAGTTACGGAACAGCCTGCTGTTGGATCTGCAGTGGAAGGGGCAAGCGGAGTAACAGCATCAACCGCGGCGCCAACCCAGGGGCAAACAGAGTAAGTAGTTTTATTCTTCTCAAGAATAATCTAACCTTTAGGCAGGGTGCTTAGACCCTGCCTATATTTTATTTATGCCAAATATAAAATTAGTTATTTTTGATTTAGATGGCACGCTGATCGATGCCTATAAAGCGATAAATAGCAGCTTTAATTATGTGATGTCCAAGCTGGGGTTAAGGTTAAGGAGTGCCAAGCGCATACGTAAAGCAGTAGGATGGGGGGATTTGCAACTGCTTAAACCCTTTGTTTCTAAGGCAGATTTGCCGCGCGCCGCACTGTTATATCGTCGGCATCACGCGAGAAGCTTGCTTAAGCATTCACGGCTTTATCCTCAAGTCCGCTCACTTTTAGAGGAATTGAAAACCAGAGGGTTAAAATTAGCGGTGGCGAGCAATCGGCCAAGTAAATTTTCGCTGATTTTGTTAAAACATTTAAAATTAAGAAAATTTTTTGATCTGGTGCTCTGTGCGGATCAATTAAAACACGGGAAACCTTCTCCGGAGATATTAAATAAAATAGTTAAACGGTTGGGATTAAAAAAATCCCAAACTTTGTATGTTGGGGACATGGTAATTGATGCTCAGGCTGGAAGCCGGGCAAAGATTAATACGGTGATCGTGATGGGCGGCTCAAGTAGTCGCGCGCAGATCGTAAAAGAAAAGCCGTTTAAGATCATTGTTAAGATCGGCGGGCTAAAAGATTTACTCTAGGTTTCCCTTGACAGCGGTAGCAATCGGTAATATATTAAAAACAAGCATGAAAAAAATTTTTCAGTTATTTGCCTGCGGGAGCGTATTATTTTTACTGGCGGGCTGTTTTAGCGCCAGAAACCAGGTTTTAAAAAATAAAAATTTTACGGGTGATATTTTTGCCCCTTATTCCGGGTTAAAAGCAAAGATTACAGTTAGTGATTTTGAGTTAAAAACTGCTGGCCTTGACGCGCAGACCGGTTTGGCGCTCAAAGAGTACTTTATCAGTATTTTAGAAAGTACGCAGCGTTTTATGATTGTTAATCCTCAAGAAGTGGATTTAATAATTAGCGTCGGAGTTGACGAGTTTGTTCCGGAGAGTTCGGGGGGAAAATCCGGGGTTGCCGGTGGTGGAAGCAGTAGGCGAGGTTTTATGGGTGGTTTATTAGGAGACCTTCCTAACACCGCCAATATGCAATTAAGTTTGCGCATTGTTAATCGCGCAAGTTCGGAAGTGATTAGTAGCCGTAATATTCAGAGTCAGGCCGCGCAGACCCTGGGAATGAAGATTAAAACACCTGGTGACCGGGTTTTTAAAACCGGGCTGAGTGAATATATCGGCAAGCCGATGGGTAAAGTTATTCAAGACTGTTTAACCGAAGGGGCGCGTTATACTGCGCAAAACGTACCACTGGAGTACTACAAATATTAAATATGGGAAAAAGAAAACGTCGAGGAAAATTAAACTGGCGCTCCAAGAAAGCCAATAAAGGCCGCAAACCCTGTTTAGGTTAAATTCCTATCTATGGTTTTATTTTGGATTCTTGCTAGTACAACAGTAGTTAGTTTAATTTCTTTAATCGGCATTTTAACATTAGCGATTAAAGAAAATTTACTGCAAAAAATCCTTTTTTGTTTGGTGGGTTTTTCCGCCGGGGCTTTGCTCGGCGGAGCTTTTTTGCATATCCTTCCGGAAGCATTAGCGAGAATTTCCAGCACCACAGTATTCTCTTTGCTTATTTTAGGGATTATTGTTTTTTTTATGTTAGAGCGTTATTTACATTGGAGGCATTGCCATGAAGGAAATGCCTGTAAAATTCACGCCTTTTCTTATTTAAGCCTGTTTGGCGGCGGCTTGCATAATTTTTTTGACGGCGCGATGATCGCGGCGGCATTCTTAGTTTCTCTAAGGTTAGGAGCGGTCACTACTTTCGCGATTATTTTGCATGAAATTCCCCATGAACTTGGCGGTTTTGCGGTATTAGTGCATGGAGGTTTTAGCCGTAAAAAGGCTTTATTTTTTAATTTTCTTTCCGCGTTGACCGCTATTTTGGGAGCGTTATTTGGTTATTTCCTCAATTCATGTATTCAGGGATTTTCGGATTTAATTCTTTCTTTTACCGCCGGAGGTTTTATTTATATTGCTACCAGTGACCTTATTCCGGAGCTGCATAAAGAAAATGATTTGAAGCGCGCAACCGCCGCATTTTTTGCCTTTTTATCAGGTATCCTGGTGATGGCTTTATCAAAAAGATTCTTACCGTTATAATATAATGAAATTTTATGAGCATTAGAGCTTTGGCTTTGGTTTCCGGTGGCTTAGACAGCTTATTGGCCGCGAAATTGATTCAAAACCAAGGCATAGAGGTGATCGGGATTCATTTTAGGATTCCATTTTGTAAGTTGGATCCTGCGGAAAGTTTCGCGCAGGCCAAAATAGAATTACTACAATTTGATCTGGGCCAGGAGTTTTTGGAACTTTTAAAACATCCGCGTTACGGATTCGGATCTAATATGAATCCTTGTATCGATTGTAAAATTCTGATGTTCGCTAAGGCCAAAGAGCTTTTGACCGATCTTAAGGCGGATTTTATTATTAGCGGCGAAGTTTTAGGCCAACGCCCGATGTCGCAGAATAAACAGGCTTTAAGGCTGATCAAAGAGAGAAGTGGATTGGGCCAATTATTGTTACGCCCTTTATCTGCTAAATTTTTTGCTCCGAGTTTAGCGGAAAAATCAGGTTGGGTTAAGCCGGAAGCGTTGCTAAATTTTAATGGCCGGAGGCGCGGGGAGCAGACGCAATTAGCGCAGAAATTAGGGATTGTTAAATATGCTTATCCTGCCGGAGGGTGCTTACTTACGGACCCCAGTTTTTCTAAGCGTTTAAGAGAGCTCTTGAGCCATCAGGAATTAAATCTGGAGAATCTTAAATTGCTTAAAGTGGGCAGGCATTTTCGCGTTGGGGAAAATGCGCGCTTGGTGGTTGGCCGGGACGCCCAAGAAAATAATTTGTTGCTCCAATTAGCGATCGAAGAAGATTATTTATTTTCTCCGGAAATAAAATTTGCCGGGCCAACGGTTTTAATGCGCGGCGTTTCTACTCCGGAATTATTTAATCTGGCTTTAGAGATTACCGCGGCATATTCTGATACGGCCGGATTTAAGGAAATTAAGGTTTGCAGCAGGCGTTTTCCGGATTCTCGCGATAAAGAGTATCAAGTTGTTTGTTTAGCGAAAAGTAAATTTGTGCCCTTATTAATATGAAAGAAGCGCTATTGTATGAATCTTTAACCAAGGCTCAGGTTATTTGCCGTCTTTGCGCTCATAACTGTCAAATTTCCGACGGTAAATTTGGTTTTTGCGGGATAAGGCAGAATATCGGTGGGATTTTATTTACTCATAGTTATGGACATTTAGTGGCGTTACAAAGCGATCCGGTGGAGAAGAAACCGCTTTACCATTTTTTTCCGGGATCAGCTGCTTTTTCCATTGCTAGCGCCGGGTGTAACTTTCGTTGTGGTTTTTGTCAAAATTGGGGAATCTCCCAAATTAATTGTACTCTGCCGGTTTCTAAAACTGCATCAGGCAAGAAGACCAAGGAACTTGATACAATTAAACAGCAAATGGGCGAGTTGTTTTCCGCGGAAAAAGTGGTGGCATTAGCTAAAGCGCATGAATGCCGCAGCATCGCTTATACTTATACCGAGCCCACGGTTTCCTGGGAGTTTGTTTTAGAGACCGCTAAATTAGCCCACGAATCCGGTTTAAAGAACATTTTAGTTACCAACGGTTATTTTACCGCTGCTGCTTTTAGCTTGCTTAAACCTTATTTGGACGCGGTGAATTTGGATTTAAAATTTTTTCAAGATCGTTCTTATGAGAAAATATGCGCCGCGCATTTAACTCCGGTATTAGATTCTTTGCGTTTGTTGGTGAGCGCCGGAGTGTGGGTGGAGGTGACAACTTTAATTATTCCGGGGGTAAATGATTCTTTAAAAGAATTAGCCGAGATCGCTAAATTTATCGCGGAATTAAACCTGGATATTCCTTGGCATATTTCGCGCTTTCACGCGGATTATAAATTTAATAATTATCCGGATACTCCTGAAAGCAGTTTAAAGTTGGCTTATGATTTAGGTAAAAAGGCAGGATTAAATTATATTTATGCCGGAAATATCTCTGGTTGGGGGCAGGATACTTATTGCCCCGCTTGTCATAAAGTGCTTATTAAGCGCGAGGGTTTTAGAATCACGGAAATCAATCTGCTTGCCAATTTATGCAGCTTTTGCCAGGCAAGCTTGCCAGGTTTTTTTAATCCGCTTTAATAATTGGTATTGACAGGTTTAAGAGTTAGGCTTAGAATAAAGGAAATCTTAAGTCTGACCCCTAATATTACCCCTATAAGGCAATAGGGGTTTTGTTTTATCTTATTTTATGATTAAAAATTCCGTAAAGTTTAATCCGAAAAAATGCATCGTGATTTTTGATTTTGATAATACGATCGCGACTTGCGATGTATTTGATAATATGCTTTTGCTTTTTTCCTGCGATGACCGTTGGGTGGAATTAGAAAAAAGATGGAAAAGCGGGAGGATTGGTTCTAAAACTTGTTTAGAGGGGCAACTCAGGGGGATGGATTTAAATAAAAGGTCTCTGGACGCTTATTTACCGAAAATAAAACTCGACCCGTATTTTAAGCCGATTTATAAACTTTTACAAAGTAAGAAAGTAAAAGCTTTAGTTTTAAGTGATAATTTCGATTACATTATTAATCAGATTTTAAAAATCAATAAGATTAAAGGTTTAAGGGTTTTAGCGAATAAATTAAGTTTTTCGCGCGCTAAAGTAGTTACGGATTATCCTTTTAAAAATAAGGATTGTCAGATCTGTGCGCACTGTAAAACCAAGAATCTTTTGGAAAAATCTCCTAAAGATGCCTTGATTATTTATGTCGGAGATGGTTCCGGCGATATCTGTCCGGCTAAACGCGCGCACATCGTGTTTGCCAAAGATAATCTTTTACGATATTTTAAAGAACATAAGCTGGATTTTATGGCTTTCCATAACTTGAAAGAAGTTTATACCTATCTAAAAAGGAAATTAATATGAGCGTGAAACAAATGACTAAAATCAGTAAGGCCCAGGCGATTGCTAATCAAAACAAACTTTTAGACCTGGAAGCTAAATATTGTTCTTGGGGGGATACGGTACATTATGCCGAGAAGTTAAACCTTTTTAAATCGTGTAAAGGTAGTTATCTTTATGACCATGAGGGGCAAGAATATTTAGATTTACAGATGTGGTATTCGGCTTGTAATTTTGGTTATCGCAACAAACGTTTAAACACGGTTTTAAAAAAACAAATTGATGTTTTGCCGCAGCTGGCTTGTCAATATTTGCACGCCGAGAAGATCCAATTAGCGGCGAAATTAGCGCAAAAAAATGAACGTACCTTTGAAGAAAAAGGCAGAGTGCATTTCAATGTCGGAGGCGCCAGCGCTTTAGAAGATTCTTTAAAATTAGTGCGCAACCATACCGGCAGGAGCCTGGTATTTGCTTTCATGGGGGGATATCATGGCCGGACCCTAGGAGCATCGGCGATTACTTCTAGCTTTCGTTACCGGGAACGGTTTGGGCATTTTGGAGACCGGGCAATGTTTGTGCCGTATCCGTATTGTTTCCGTTGCCCTTATGATAAGAAAAAAGATTTTTGCGATATGTATTGTTTAAAGCAATTTGAAAAACTTTTTGAAACTGAATATCACGCGGTAGTAAATAAAAAGAATAATAAATGTGAATTTGTCGCTTTTTACGCGGAGGCGATTCAGGGTACCGGCGGCTATATTATTCCTCCGGTAGATTATTTTTCGCACCTAAAAGAGATTCTTGATCAGTATGGAATTTTATTTATTGATGATGAAATTCAGATGGGTTTCTTCCGGACGGGAAAATTTTGGGCGATTGAGCATTTTAATATTACACCCGATATTATCGTTTTTGGAAAGGCTTTAACTAACGGGTTAAATCCTATTTCTGGAGTTTGGGCGAAAGAAAAACTTATCTCTCCGGATGTTTTTCCTCCGGGTTCAACGCACGCGACATTCTCAAGTAATACTTTAGGGACCACCGTGGGCTTGGAAGTAATGAAATTGATTGAGGAATCGGATTTTTCCACTTCGGTGACGAAAAAAGGCCAGTATTTTGTGGCGCAACTTAAAAAATTACAGAAAAAATATCCTCAGATTGGCGATGTTGATGGTATCGGCTTGGCTTTAAGGATGGAGATGTGCGCTAAAGACGGGTATACTCCGGACAGAGAGTTAACGGATAAGATTGTTAATTTAGGTTTAAGTGGAACGCTGACTACCGGAGGTAAACGCCGCGGGTTAATTCTGGATGTTGGCGGTTACTATAAGAATGTTTTTACGATCGCGCCTTCGTTTTATATTACTGAAAAAGAGATTGATTTAAGTATCGATCTTTTTGAAGAGGCGTTAATTAAAGCTTTAAAGAAATAAAAATATTCCTTCCAAGAATTCTTTCGTTTTAAGCCGAATATTTTTTAAAAAATTCGATAGTTTTCTGGGCCACCGTATCTCTTTCTTGATCCGCGGTAATAATGTGATAAGAATTTTCTAAGAAGATCATCTCTTTGTCTTGCGAACTGACGTGTTGGTAAATAAAATAAGAGTTTTTAGGGCTGGTCACATCATCATTGCGGGCTTGTAATAATTGCAGCGGAGTTTTAATTTCTTTTAAGATTGAGATTACTTTTTTCGCTAAAAGAGCATTTTGATACATACAAGCCACGGGAATTACCGGATAACCATAGAGATGCACTTTGCTATAATCGAAGAGCTGAGCATCCTTGTAGAAGCTGGCGACTTTAGCTCTTAAACGCTCATTTTTTAATCCGTAAGGATATTCTTCTTTAAAATAAATCCAATATTTAAGCCAGGTATAATATGCTAGCGGCAGAAAAATTCTGGATTTTGGATTTCCCCAGCCGTCAAAGAAAAGGGTAGGGGAGAAACAGTTCAGGGCTTTGATTTTATTTGGGAATTCGTGCGCTAACATTAATCCGATCAGCGCCCCAAAAGATAGGCCGGCGACAAAGATATTTTCATAATGCTCAGAGTATTTAATAAATTCGGCGCGCAGAGATTGATAAATTTCCTCCCAGGTGGTTCTTTTTAAGCGGGAAAGAGATTGATTTAAGTATCGATCTTTT
>CAIVOB010000039.1 GCA_903907475.1 Candidatus Omnitrophota bacterium | reverse complement strand
GGACAAAACTGCCGGCCGCTTAAATGCCGAATCTCATTAATCGCCTGATCTTTAACCAAAGCCGGTCGATACGGACGATCAGTGCTCATGGCGTCAAAAGAATCAGCGACAGAAATTATCGCTGCTATTAAAGGAATCTCTTTGCCTTTTAAGCCATCCGGATATCCTGACCCATCGAATCGCTCATGATGATATCTAACCCCTAAAACCGAACCCTCTAATTCTTTAATCGGCTTAAGAATACTTACTCCAATCATCGGATGCTCTTGCACCCGATTTTTCTCACCAATTGTTAAGCCACTTCTTTTATTTAAAATATGTTCCGGAACACCAATCTTGCCGATATCATGCAAAAGGCTGGCGATCTGTAAATCTTCTAAAAATTTAATATCGAAATCCTTTTTATTCTCCCAGGCAATTCTTTGGGCAATCTCCATACTCAAAGACGTAACCCGAGTAGTATGGCCATGAGTATAATGATCTTTAGCTTCAATCGCGGCAGCTAAAGCGATTGTGGTGCGCACAAACAACTGATGTTTACGCCCTAATTCATATTCTAACTCCTTAAAAAGCTGGGCATTACGGATTGCCATCGCGACATGAGAATTAAGCGCCACAAAAAAATCTAATTCTTCAGCGATAAATTTTTTCCCGTTTGCCTTTTGGCCTAATAACAAAAGGCCTAATAATTCATCACGGAAATAACTCGGAACACAAACTTGACTTCCTAATAAATCCATTTGATAAAGCACCTGAGTAAGTTGGTGTCGCGTTTCGGATTTTAATTTTGAATTTTTTAACGCTGCCTTTACTTCGCTCTGCAGCAAGGCCTCCTTACCAAAAATGAAACTATTTTTATGCTCGCGAAAAATTCGCACCAGTAAATCATCTTTATCAATACAAACAAGATCAAAAGGAATTTTTTTACTCAAAATACCCTTAGAAGAAGTTAATAGATAGCTTCCTTTTTGCTTATGGTGCAGGAAAAAACTCGCATGAGTAATCTTAGCCTTACTAACAATCATGCGCACGATCATTTTAATCAAAAGATCGCTATCATGCACAAAAATCATGTTGCGGCTTGCGTTTTCTAATTCTTTTTTATAATCAATCGCCATATATTTTTAAAGCCTATAATTTTGTCTTTTATTTATACTAGATAAACGTGAGGTTGTCAAGCAGGCAGGCTTAAAATGCTGTAAGTTTACTCCTCATTAATTACTGCTAAAATCTGGCCCACATTGACAAGCGCACCTTCACTATACATAATTTCGGAAATTACGCCCGTACAAGGGGAAGGTAAATTAAAAGTCGACTTATCAGTAATTAATTCTACCAGGTCATCATTAAAACTAACTTTTTCTCCATCTTTAAAGAACCAATAAGAAACCGTTGCCTTGGTAATGCCCTCTCCTAATTCCGGCAAAACTACTTTAATCATCGCTTTCTCCTTAAAAAAATTATTTTAAATTTATTTCAGAATAACCGCTTGCTGTAAAGATTCAGAGAGCGTGGGATGAGTAAAAATCATTTCTCTCAACTGGCCGAGTTTAAAATGTGCAGCGATCGCCAAAGTTACAGTAGCGATTAACTCCGTCGCCCGAGGCCCAATGATTGCTCCACCGATAATTCGACCAGATTGTTCATCGCTCATTAATTTAATAAAACCATCGCTTTCATCGGTAATTCTCGCCATTGCCGAAGCCCGAAAATCAATTTTGTTAATTTTTACCGCTAAGCCTAATTTCAAAGCTTGAGCCTGGCTTAAACCCACACTCGCAATTTCCGGGTCCGTAAAAATTCCGGCCGGGACAAGCGCGTTACGAACCGATTTTTTTTCCCGCAAAAACATATTCTCCACCGCCGTTACCCCTTGGTAAGAGGCAAAATGTGCCAACATCAAATCCGATGCGCAATCACCCGCAGCATAGATATTATCAATATTAGTTTCTAAGTAGTCATTAACCGCGATCCGCTGATTTAGCAAATTTAGGCCTAACCCCTCTAATCCTAAATTGCTAAGATTTGCGTTTCGGCCGACACAAACTAAAACTCGAGCATACTCAAGCAAATTCAACGCCGTTAAATCGGCTTGGGTATTGACTTTAATCCCTTTCTTTTGAAAAACCGCCTCAATTTTACGCGCAATTTCTTGATCCACGCCGGGCAACAAAAAAGGCATTTTTTCCACTAAAGTCACTCGAGAACCCAGCACTGAAAATAAATTTGCAAATTCACAACCAATTACCCCGCCTCCAATTACGAGCAAAGATTCGGGTTGCTCCGGAAGGTCAAGGATCTCAGCGCTAGAGATCACTTTTGCCGCATCAAATTTTAATTGTTCCAGCTGCGCCGGATGACTACCGGTAGCAATCAAAATAAACTTTGACTTCAAGATCCGGCCTTCGACTTGAACCGTATCCACAGAGGAAATTTTTGCATTAGAATTTAGAAAATCAATCCCGGCAAGCCTGCCCTGCATTCCTTGAGCTAATTCGCTAACAATCCGGTTCTTTCTGGCTTGAATTTTAGTAAAATTAATACGCGGATTTTCTAATTCCACGCCTAAATTATCGGCTTTTTTAACTAAGGAGAATGTTTTTGCACTGGCAATAAAAGCTTTGGTAGGAATACAACCGCGGTTAAGACAAGTGCCGCCAATTTTATCAACTTCAACCAGACAGACCTTCAAACCCAGCTCTTTGGCGCGCAAAGCAGCGTTAAAGCCCGCCCAACCTGCTCCAATAACGATGAGATCATACATAAGTGTAAGCTTAGATCAGCAACTCTGCTGCCGCTTTTTTAACCAACTGCGCGGATTGAATTAACTTCGCCTTTTCTTTACCCGCAAGATCCAATTCAACAACCTTTTCAATCCCATTTTTACCGATGCGACAAGGAACACCGATACAGCTATCCTTAATCCCGTATTCACCGCTCAAATAGCAACATAAGCCGATCGTGCGCTTTTCATCTTTAACAATAGTTTTTACAATCGCGGTGATTGCCGCAGAAGGAGCAAAAAATGCGCTTCCCGAACCTAAATTAGCAACGATTTGCGCGCCTCTTTCCACGGTGCGCGTCGCCAAATCCGCAATTTTTTCCTCGCTCATAAATTTATCTAACTTTAAACCTTTAATTTTTGAAAAATCCGGCAGCGGCAACATTCCGGCACCGTGAGCTCCAATCACTAATGCTTCAATATCACTATTCGGTAAGTTTAATTCTTCCGCAATCAAATTAGTAAACCTGGCAGTATCCAAACTAATCCCCATACCAAATAGTTTCTGCCGCTTAAAACCGGTAATTTTTAAAGCATAAAAAGTCATAATATCTAAAGGATTGGTGACGATAATACAGATCGCGTTTGAAGCGCACTCTTTTATTTCTAAACATACGGCTTTTAAAATCTGGGCATTTTTCGCTAATAACTCTTCCCGCGTCATCCCCGGTTTACGCGCCAGTCCCGCGGTCACAACGATGATATCGGAATCTTTAATTTGCTTAATATCATCACTACCGCGAATGTTATAATTAAATTTTAAAATTGACCTGGCATCCTCAAGATCCAAGGCTTTACCGTAAGCCAGTCCCTTAACAACATCCACCAATAAAACATCGCCCAATCCTTCTTGAGCGATACGCATCGCGCTCAAGCTTCCGACATTTCCTGCTCCAATTACTGAAATTTTCATGGATTATATTATTTTTTTAAACGTTTAATAATCGCATCCGCCATTTGCGAAGTACCCACAGCGGTTGGATCTTGTGGATCAGCCTTTAAATCATAAGTTACGAATTTTCCTTCCGCGATAACATCTTTAGTTGCCTGTTCCAAATTATCGGCCGCTGCTGCTTCTCGAATATGCCTTAATAATAACACCCCGGAAAGAATCATCGCGGTAGGATTAACTTTATTTAAACCTTTATATTTCGGAGCTGAACCATGCACCGCTTCAAAAACTGCCAGATCTTTACCTAAATTCGCTCCTGGTGCAACACCCAAACCACCGACGATGCCGGCACAAAGATCCGAGATGATATCTCCATAAAGATTTGGTAAAACTAAAACATCATAATTATGTGGCTTTTGCACTAACTGCATCGCCATATTATCCACAATTGCCTCTTCGAAAATTATTTTTGCCTTAAACTCCTGCGCAATTTCCCGCGCAACTTTCAAAAATAAGCCATCGGTAAACTTCATAATATTTGCTTTATGCACACAGGTAATCTTTTTCCGCTTATTGGCGAGCGCGTATTCAAAAGCATATCTGACAATGCGCGCGGATGCAAATTTAGAGATCGGCTTAATCGATATTCCGGAATCAGTTCGAATACTCTTCTGAGTATCTTTTTTTATCTGCGCGATTAAATTCTTAGTTTCCGGCTTTCCTTCTTCAAACTCAATTCCCGCGTAAAGATCTTCACTATTTTCCCGCACAATAACCAAATCAATATCCTGAAAACTGCTTTTTACTCCGGCATAAGTTTTCGCCGGACGCACGCAAGCATAAAGTTCTAAAGCCTGACGCAAAGCAACATTCACCGAACGAAAACCCGCGCCGATCGGAGTAGTCAGCGGACCTTTTAGAGCAACTTTATTTTTTTGAATTGAAGCGATGACGTTTTGTGGCAATAACTCACCGGTTTTAATTAACGCGTCCTGGCCGGCGAGCATTTCTTCCCAAATAATTTTAACTCCCGTGGCGTCCAAGCATCTTTTTGCCGCTAAAGAAACTTCATAACCAATACCATCGCCAGGAATTAAAGTAATAACGTGGGCCATTTATATTTTTAGTTCGCCGTATTTCTTATAATAATTAATAATTCCGCCTTCTTGCAAAAGCGCTTGCATAAATTTAGGAAGCGGCTTAATCTCTAAATTAATATTCTGAGTTAAATTTTTTACCCACCCTTTATCCAAATCAATCTCTAATTCATCATCTTCCGCGATTTTAGAGGTATCAGTTTGAATTAAAAGCAGGCCAACATTAAAACTATTACGAAAAAATATCCGCGCAAACTGCGGAGATAAAACTGCTTGAATTCCTGCCTCTTTAATCACCAGAGGCGCCTGCTCACGGCTAGAACCCATCCCAAAATTATTTCCCGCCACGATCATTGATTTTCCCGGTATGATTTTTCGCGCGAAATTAGGGTCAATATCTTCCATGATATGCTTGGCCAACTCCTTCATATCGGTAATCGCGAATTTATATCTTCCAGAAATAATAAAATCCGTATTAATATTATCCCCTAATTTTATACTTTTTCCCAATATACTCATCTTATCCCTAAATTATCCAAATATTTATAACTGTTTAAACTCTTCCCGGTTCTTAACTTTAGACATCGCCATATCCATGGTAATTAATCCTTTTTGCACTAATTCTTTGAGCGATTTATCCATGGTATGCATTCCATATTGCATCCCGGTTTGCATCATCGTCGGAATCTGTTCAATCTGCTGTTCGCGGATAAGATTACGAATTCCCGGAGTCGCCACCATCACTTCAGTAGCCAGAACTCTTCCTTTACCGGAGGCATGTGGTAAAAGCACTTGCGAAACTACCCCTTGCAAACAATCTGAAAGCTGTAATTTCACCTGTTGCTGTTGATGTGGCGGAAAAACGTCGATGATCCTGGAAACCGTTTGTGGGGCGTCTGGAGTATGCAAGGTCGCTAAAACAAGGTGTCCGGTTTCGGCGGCAGTTAAAGCCGTGCCGATCGTCTCTAAGTCACGCATTTCTCCTACCACAATGACATTCGGATCCTGACGCAAAGCATGCCGTAAAGCCTGCGCAAAAGAATGCGTATCAGCATAAACTTCCCTTTGTTTAATAACGCTTTTTTTATTAGTATAAATAAACTCAATCGGATCCTCAATACAAGTAACGAGGCAATCACGTTCGCTATTAATTAAATTAATCATCGCCGCCAAGGTCGTGGTTTTACCCATACCGGTAGGGCCGGTAACTAATACCAGGCCATTGGGACGACGAGCTAACTCCGGAATAATCGGCGGTAAATTTAAACTTTCAATCGAAGGAACTTCAAGTGGAATTCTTCGGCAAGCTGCCTCAACCGAACCTTTCTGAGAATGAACATTTACGCGGAAACGATCTAACCCCGGGAGAGCCAGAGAAAAATCCAGCTCTAGTTCCCGCTCAAACATCTCTTTCTGAGAATTAGAAAGCACGCTATAAATCATTTTCTTTAAATCTGACTTATTTAACGCTTCCAGGTTAGTGCGCATAAGTTTACCGTCAATCCTTAAAATCGGCGGTTCACTTTCCGTAAGATGCAGGTCCGACGCAGATTTCTCTATACACATTAAAAGTAAATCACGAATCTCCACATCCACCTCCATTTTTTAAAAATAATCTCTTGGATCACTAATATAACCTTTAAGCGCGGAAGCAGCAACCGTCGCCGGAGAAGCCAAATATATAAAAGCACTCGGATTCCCCATCCGCCCCTTAAAATTACGATTCGCAGTTGAAATTACTACCTTGCCGTCACTGGGTACTCCGTTGTGGGTCCCCACGCAAGGGCCGCAACCCGGAGCGACAATCACGCCACCGGCTTTAATAAATATTTCCACTAACCCCAGTTTCAAAGCTTCTAAATAAACCGCGCGCGAACTAGGAGCAATAATTAATTTCACTTCGCGGTGCACTTTGCGATGCTTTAAAATCTTCGCCGCGATCTTAAAATCATCAATCCTGCCATTGGTACAAGTCCCCAAAAAAGCCTGATCAATCTTAACTTTTTTTAAAGTAGCAGCTGCGGCAATATTGTCAACGCTGTGAGGCAAAGAGACCAAGGGTTTAAGTTTGGAAACATCAAACTCATAAACTTTTTCATAAAGGGCTCCTTTATCTGCGGTAATAATCTGAAAACGTTTATTCTTAGCGGTTCTTAATTTTAACCAACTTAATGCTTTCTTATCAACCGGCATAAATCCCGCTTTCGCTCCCATTTCCACCAGCATATTGCAAATCGTAAAACGGCCGTCCATTTCCAAATTGTCAATCACCGGGCCAAAAAATTCTACCGCTTTATAAGTTGCTCCATCACTGCCGATTTTACCGATAATCGACAGAATAATATCTTTCGCAAAAACCCCTTTTGGTAATTTTCCTTTAACAATAATCTTTAACGTTTCCGGCACTTTAAACCAACTCTCACCGGTAGCAAGCGCGATCGCTAAATCCGTAGACCCCACCCCGGTAGAAAAAGCTCCCAGCGCTCCATAAGTGCAAGTATGAGAATCCGCGCCCAAAACTAAATCTCCGGGTAAAATCTTGCCGGATTCAGGAATAACTTGATGACAAACACCACAACCAATATCGAAAATTTCCGCGCCAAAATTATTCGAAAAATCGCGCATTTTTTGATGCACGCGCGAAACTCCTTCACTAGGACTAGGAGCGCTATGGTCAATCACCATGCAAAAATTTGCCTTTAACGCCTTGACACCTAATTCCTTAATCCGGTCAATAATAATAGAACTTGTTCCATCTTGTCCGAAGGTAAAATCAACTTTACAAACCGCAAAATCACCAGCCGACAAATCCCTGCTTGCATGCTGACTTAAAATTTTTTCCGCAATAGTTTTAGCCATTTTAAAGTTTAGCCATCCAACGCTCGATCCGGTCCATCCCCTTTTTTAATTCTTCCATGCTCGTGGCATAGCTTATTCTGATATAATCATCCCGGCCGAAACTATTACCCGGAATAAGGCAGACATATTCCTCATCTAAAATTCGCTGCGCAAAACTTATAGCGTCAAGGCCAGTTTCAGATATATTAATAAAAATATAAAACGCGCCCCGAGGCAGAAAAAAACTTAATTTTTTAATCTCTTTTAATCTGCTCGCCAAATAATCCCGGCGTTTTTGGAACTCTTGACATAATTTATGTGGGAAATCTTCCGCAGCGCTTAATGCCGCTTGGGCCCCTTTTTGAGCAATCGAATTAGGATTAGAAGTTGAATGATCCTGCAAATTTGAAATCGCGCACGCGATGTCACTGGGCGCACCCAAATAACCAATACGCCAGCCGGTCATGGAATGACTTTTAGAAAAACCATTAACCGTGATCGTCAAATTATAAATATCTTTATTAAAACTGGCGATGGATTCAGATTTTAAACCATCAAAGATAATCTTTTCATAAATTTCATCGCTAATCACAAAAATATTTTCCTGGACGCAAACTTGAGCCAAATCCTGTAATTCTTGACGGCTATAAACTGCGCCGGTAGGATTTGCCGGGCTGTTAAGAATTAAAACTTTGGTTTTTGCCGTAACATGTTTGGCCAAATCTTTGGCGGTAATCTTAAAATTATGCTCCTGGGCCGTTTTAATAAAACGTGGGGTCCCTTCGCAGAGATTTACCATTTCCGGGTAACTTACCCAATAAGGAGACGGGATAAGTACTTCATCTCCCCGATTGAGTAAAACCATCAGTGTATTATAAATACTATGCTTTGCTCCATTAGAAACAATTATTTGATCCGGAGCGTATTCTAAGTTATTATCTTTTTTAAATTTTTGGCAGATTAATTTTTTTAATTCCGGAATACCAGTGGTAGGAGTATACTTCGTAAACCCTGCATGTAACGCAGCAACTGCGGCATTTTTAATAAACTCAGGCGTATCAAAATCAGGCTCTCCGGCAGCGAAATTGACAATATCCTTCCCTTCACTTTTAAGCTTTTTGGCTTTCGAAGTAATCGCCAAAGTTGAGGAAGGATTAATTTTTTTTAAGCGTCCTGCCAGCCTTGTTTCTATTTTCATAAAGTTTTTCTTCTATTTACAAAGAATCACTTTTTTTTCTAAATATACTCCTTATGCCACCAATAAATTTTTTCTGCGGTTTTTGTTTTTTGGCCGCTAAATCTTTAAGCGCTACTTTAGCTTCGGGCTTCTTTTCTTCTAAAACTTCTTCTCCCTCAGGCTTTTTTACATCATGAACTACTTCTGCTTTAACTTCTTTAACCGCCTTACTCTTTTTAACTTCTTTTTTCTTAATTTCCGTAAGCTCAAAAATAACCATCTGCGCATCATCACCGCGCCGCTTACCTAAATTGATAATCCTCGTAAATCCACTAGTGCGTTTAGCAAAAAGCGGGCCGATTTCATTAAATAAAGCATTAACCAAAGCATGCTCTCCTAAGATCTTTTGAGCTTGACGCCGCGCAAAAAGCGTATTAGTTTTAGCTAATGTAATTAAATGTTCAATCGTCGAGCGAGAAGACTTCGCCCTGGTTAAGGTAGTCTTCATCCTTTGAGCAATAACCATGTTGCGGGCTAAACTTTTAATCGTGGCATCATGCCAGCTCGTAAAACGGCCTAATTGGTATCTTTTCTTAGCATGTCTCATTTTATTTTAACCCTTCTTTAATTTCTTAGGATCAATCTGCATTCCTAAAGTCACTCCCATACCCATTAAAAGCTCCTGAATTTCCGTCAAAGACTTTTTACCGAAATTCTTAAAGTTGAGCATTTCATCTTCGCTTCTTTTCACTAAATCCGCGATAATCTTAATCCCCGCTTCTCTTAAACAATTAGAGCTGCGCACGGAAAGTTCGAGTTCTGAAATCGGTAACCTTAATTTTTCATAAAGCACCACTTCTTCTTTGGTCATTTCCGGCTCTTCTTCCGCAATATCTTCCGGTAATTGCCCAAAATTTACAAAAATATCCAAATGTCTTTGTAAAATATTTGAAGCATAAAGTAACGCGTCTTTCGGGCTGATGCTTCCGTTAGTCCAAATTTCGACGATTAACTTGTCATAATCCGTACGCTGTCCAACGCGGGTATTTTCAACAAAATAATTAATTTTTTTAATCGGTGTAAAGATTGAATCTACCGAGATAAAACCTGCCACTTTATCCTCTTTTTTATTCAACTCCGCCGGAACGTATCCTCTCCCACGGGAAACTTCCATTTCAATACTTAACTTAGTATCTTTTGTCAATGTGGCAATATGTAATTCCGGATTAACGATTTCAATTGTTTCATCGGCTTGAATATCCTTAGCTTTAATTTCGCCTTTTTTATCGGCTTTTAAATATATCGTTTTAGGAATCTTAGAATGAGAATTCAAAACAATATTCTTAATATTCAAGATAATTTCCGGAACATCCTCTAAAACACCCGGAATCGTCGAGAATTCATGCGCCACGCCGGCAATTTTCACCGCCGTAACGGCACTTCCTTCAATCGAGGAAAGTAAAACCCTTCTTAAAGAATTTCCTAAAGTTACACCATAGCCTCTTTCAAAAGGAGCAGCCTGGAATTTTCCATAAGTATCAGTGTAGGTCGATTCATCACATTCTAACTTTTTAGGAAACTGAAAATCTCTCCATTTTATGCCCATCTTTCCCCCCTAATTATATTTAATTAACCGCTCGCAATTAACAAAAACCTCTTTACTTGGAATACAACTCAACAATCAATTGTTCCTGAATCTGCTGTTGAATATCATTTTTCTCAGGTAATCTTAAAACTTTCGCCCTTAATTCCGGCGCCGAAAACGCTAACCAGGAAGGCACGGTCCTATCTTTAGCCAGCTCTAAATTATCTCTAATCTTAAGCTTAGGCTTATCTTTTGATTTAATCTCAATCACATCATCTTTGTCCACTAGAAATGACGGAATATTACAACGGCGCGCATTAACAGCAATTAAATTATGCCTGACAATTTGACGCGCTTGGGAACGCGAAATACCCATCCCCATACGAAAAACCACATTATCAAGTCGGCGCTCTAGCAACTGTAAAAGTACTTTACCGGTAACGCCCTTACTTTTAGAAGCAATTTTAAAATAAATCCTAAACTGGCCTTCCAAAACTCCATAAATTCTTTTTACTTTCTGCTTTTCTTTCATCTGCAGACCGTAGTTAGAAAGTTTTTTCCGTCTGGCCTCTCCGTGCTGTCCCGGTGGATAAGCCCTTTTATTAGCCGGACACTTCTCCGTCTGGCACTTCGTGCCTTTTAAAAATAATTTCTCGCCTTGTCTGCGGCATAATCTACAAACTGCACCAGTATAACGACCCATAAATTAAACTCTCCTTTTCTTCTTTGGACGGCAGCCATTATGCGGTATCGGAGTAACATCCTTAATTAACGTTACCACCAGACCCGCTGCTTGCAGTGCCCGAATTGCCGACTCACGTCCGAAACCCGGGCCCTTAACATAAACTTCCACTTCTTTAATTCCCACTTCCTTAGCTTTACGGGCAGCATCGGTTGCCGCAATCTGCGCCGCGAAAGGAGTAGATTTTTTAGAACCACTATAGCCAACATTACCCGGAGCACTCCAAGCCAAAACATTTCCCTGTTTATCGGCAATCGTAATAATAGTATTATTAAAACTTGCTTGAATATGCGCGATGCCGCTGGTTACGCCTCGGGCGAGTTTCTTCTTTTTTGCTTTATCTTTTGTCGCCATT
>CAIVOB010000038.1 GCA_903907475.1 Candidatus Omnitrophota bacterium | reverse complement strand
TTTTCCGAAAAAAGATTTAGCCACTTTACGTAAACTTGGGTCGCATCTTCAGGGGCACCCGGATCGGGGCACTCCGGGGATAGAATCCGCTTCCGGATCACTCGGCCAAGGGCTTTCGATTGCATTAGGGATGAGTTTGGCGGCACGAATCGATAAAAAAGATTATCGGGTTTATGTGCTTTTAGGTGATGGTGAAATTCAGGAAGGTAATATTTGGGAAGCGGCGATGGCCTGCGGGCATTTTGCTTGTGATAATCTTTGCGCGATTTTAGACGCTAACGGTTGTCAGATCGACGGGAAATGTGAAGATGTCATGGGTTTAGAACCTTTGGCTGCCAAATGGCAGGCCTTTGGTTGGCAGACGATTGAAATTAACGGGCATGATATGGGGCAAATTTTAGCCGCTTATGAGCAGGCCAAAACTATAAAAGGCAAACCGACAATTATTATTGCCCATACCATTAAAGGTAAGGGCGTCTCTTTTATGGAGGGAGTGGTAGGTTTTCACGGCAAGGCTCCCAACGCCGAAGAAGCAGCGCGAGCTTTAAAGGAATTAGTATAATGGCGGAACAATTTTATCAAAGGGATGTTTACGGCGAAACTTTAGTGAAGTTGGGCGCGCAAGATAAGAATATTGTTGTCTTGGACGCGGATCTTTCCAGCTCCACGCGGACAAATCTTTTTGCCAAACAATTTCCGGAGAGATTTTTTAATTTTGGCGTCGCGGAGCAAAATATGATGGCTACCGCCGCCGGATTAGCCAGCTGCGGCAAAACAGTTTTTCTTTCCACCTTCGCGGTCTTTGCTTCTGGCCGCGCTTGGGACCAGGTGCGGGTTTCCATAAGTTATAATAATTTTAATGTCAAGATTGTTGCCACGCACGCCGGGATTACCGTCGGTCCGGATGGCGCCAGCCATCAGGCTTTGGAAGATATCGCTTTAATGCGAGTTTTACCAAATATGAATATTATTGTCCCTTGTGATGGGCCGCAGACCGGTGAGGCAATTATGGCTGCAGCAAATACTCCCGGGCCTTTTTATATTCGTTTAGGGAGGCCAAAAATTCCGACGCTGGAAAACAAAGGAAAATTTGAATTCGGCAAAGCGCAAATACTGACTCAAGGTACGGAGGTAGCGATTGTTGCCTGCGGAGTTTTGGTGTCGGAGGCTGCCGCGGCGGTAAAGAGTTTGGAGGCTAAGGGGATAAAAGTTTCTTTAATTAATATGCATACGATTCGGCCTTTGGACAAGAGCGTTATTTTAAATTTGGCGCAAAAAAATAAATTAATCGTGGTTTGCGAAGAACATAATGTCATCGGCGGTTTAGCTTCCAGCATTGATGAAGTGGTCGCCGAGAATTTTCCCGTCAAAGTAATCCGCGTGGGTGTGCGTAATCGTTTTGGCCAGTCCGGCGAGCCGGAGGAACTCTTAAAAGAATATCACCTCGGCCGCGAAGATATCGAAAAAATAGTTTTAGCGCAGATCTCTTAAAAAAAGTTAAATCTAAAGTTTAATACAGATGCCCTCTGCTTGTCTTAAAGTTAAGTCTTTCGCGAAAATAAATTTATATCTGCAAATTCTAAAGAAGCGTCCGGATAATTATCATAATTTAAAGACGCTTTTTGCCCGGATCGATCTTTTTGACCGCATTATTTTGCGCGCGCTTAAAACTAATGGCATTAAAATTAAGTCTCTCAGCCGGCAAATTCCTAAAGACGCGACAAATATCTGTTTTCGCGCGGCGGCGTTATTAAAAAAAGAGTTTAATTTAAATCACGGGATTGAAATTGAGATTCAAAAACGCATTCCGGTGGGCGCGGGCCTCGGTGGAGGTTCGGCCAACGCTGCCAGCGTGTTGTTAGGATTAAATCGTTATTGGAATTTAAATTTATCTAAAACCAAGTTATTAAAATTAGCTGCGCGGTTGGGAAGTGATGTGCCGTTCTTTATTAAAAATGTGAAATTTGCTTTAGGGGCGGGAAGAGGAGAGAAAATTACTCCGCTGCCCAAATTAGCGCGCTTGAAACTTTGGTTAATTGTAATTTATCCGGGATGTCAGGTGGCGACCGCTTTAATCTATGAGAAATTCGACCAATTTTCTCAATTGACAAGGCCAGGCTCTAATGTTAAACTACTAACTTCGGAGTTATCTCAAAAGGGTGCTAAGATTAGTCCTCAAGCTTTATTTAATAGCTTAGAGGATGTTACGACGCGGGTTTATCCGGTGGTGGGTGAGGCTAAAAAAGCGCTTTTGGATGCCGGTTTAGATAAAGTTTTAATGTCGGGAAGCGGGGCGGCGGTATTCGCGATTTGTAATAATCGCCGGCAGGCAGAAGTTTTAAGCCGGAAAATAGCGCGTCAACATAAAATTTGGAAAGTTTTTGTTAGTAGGATAGTTTAGTGGGGAAGGTATCATTTGGATTGATTTTTGCCCGGTAGTGTAATTTGAACACCTTGGTTTTGAGTTTAGTGAAATCCCGCCGTAGTTTGGCGGGAGGTAGCACTTGTATTAATTTCTGCCCGGTAGTGTAATGGTAGCACATCAGAATTTGGGTCTGACTGTCAAGGTTCGAATCCTTGCCGGGCAACTAGGTAAAATTATGAAAAAAGAAATCGCGGTAATAATTTTGGCAGCGGGAAAAAGCACACGCATGAAATCGGCGACTCCGAAGGTGTTGCATAAACTTTGCGGCCGGCCGATGCTTAGTTATGTTTTGGATTTAGTGCGCAGCTTGAAACCTGAAAAAGTGGTCGCGGTTTTAGGCCATGAGCAGAAACGGGTGCGCGAAATTATTCCCGGAAACGTTAAGATCACGCTGCAGAAAAAACTTATTGGCACCGCCGACGCGGTAAAGGTGGGCCTAACGGCTTTAAAAGGTTTCCAGGGTTCAGTTTTAATTCTTTACGGGGATGTGCCGCTTTTAAAAAAAGCAACATTGCAAAAACTGCTCGATTATCATTTTACCAATAATGTGGATGCGACACTTTTAACGGCGCAGTTAAAAAAGCCTTTTGGTTATGGCCGGATTATGCGCGATAAATATTCCAGTATCTGCGCGATCGTGGAAGAAAAAGACGCCGATGAAGTGCAAAAAGAGATCAAAGAAATTAATACCGGAATTATGGTAATTAAGAAACAGAAATTAGAAAATAATTTAAAGCGCATTCGGGCTAATAATCAAAAAAAAGAATTTTATTTAACGGATATTATTGAAATTTTAGCTAAGCAACAGCTTTTAGTCGATGGAGTCAAAGCTGATGATGCCAAAGAAGCTTTGGGGATTAATACCGGTTCAGAGTTGGCGCAGGCCAATACCTTAATGCGGCAACGTATTAATGAGGTATTTATGAATAACGGCGTGACAATTATTGATCCGGCCAATACTTGGATTAATTTCGGGACCAAAATCGGCGCGGATACAGTGATTTATCCCTTTACAGTTATAGAAAGGGATGTTAAAATTGGAAAACGTTGTTTAGTTGGCCCATTCGCGCATCTGCGTGACGGTGTCGAGCTGAAAGACGATGTTACAGCCGGCAACTTTATCGAAATGGTGCGTTCCAAAATCGGCGCTAAAACTTTTGTGAAACATTTTTCTTATATCGGAGATACCGCTGTGGGTTCCAGTGTTAACATTGGGGCCGGGACAGTTACGGCTAATTTTGACGGCCGAAATAAACACGAAACTTTTATCGGGGATAATGTGAATATTGGTTCCGATACGGTAATTGTGGCTCCGGTGAAAATCGGAAAAGCTGCTGCTACCGGAGCGGGCGCGATTGTGACGCGTGATATCGCGGCCAAAACTTTAGTGGCCGGGGTTCCGGCGAGAATTTTAAAAAAGAGGGGATAACGATGGATAAGTTAGCGATTTTTAGCGGTAATGCTAATCCACAATTGGCCAAGGATATTTGCCAGGATTTAAGAGTAAAATTACAGGATGCGCTGGTGGGTAGATTTAGCGAAGGAGAGATCCGGGTTAAGATTAATGAAAATGTGCGCGGCAAAGATGTTTTTATCGTGCAGCCGACTTGTCCGCCGACGAATGATAATTTGATGGAACTTTTAATTATGATTGATGCTTTGCGCCGGGCGAGCGCGCAGAGAATTACCGCGGTGATTCCTTATTTTGGTTACGCGCGCCAGGACAGAAAAGATCAGCCGCGGGTACCGATTACCGCCAAACTGGTGGCCAATCTTTTAACGGTTGCCGGAGCGAGCCGGATTTTAACGATGGATTTACATGCCGGACAGATTCAAGGATTTTTCGATATTCCGGTGGATCATTTATTTTCAGTGGGTGTATTTGTCGATTATTTTTCTAATATGAAGCTTAAAGACCTGGTGGCGGTTTCCCCGGATGTGGGAAGTATTAAAATGGCTAGGGCTTATGCCAAAAGAGTTTCTTCGGGATTAGCGATTATTGATAAACGCCGGGTTTCGCCGGAAAAAGCCGAAGCGGTGCATATTATGGGTGAGGTTGAGGATAAAAATGTTATTATTGTCGATGATATGATCGCTACCGGCAGCTCGCTGGTGGAAGCGGTGGAGGCTTTAAAGAAAGCGAAAGCCAAAACTATTTATGCGGCGATCGCGCATGGGGTTCTCTCCGGGCCGGCAATTGAACGGATTGGCCAATGCCAGGGATTAGAAAGATTATTAATTTCCGATAGCGTGCCTTTGCCAAAGGAAAAGTTACATCCTAAAATTCAGGTTTTATCGGTGGCGACATTACTCGCCGAAGCGATTAAAAGAATCCACAATGAAGAATCAGTGAGTTGTTTGTTTGATTAATTATTAACTTTTAAGAAAGGTAAAACAATGGAAGAGATACTTTTAGAAGCAGAGTTAAGAACCGAAAGAGGAAGCGCTAAATCCCGGGGTTTAAGAGAGAGTGGTTTTTTACCTTCGGTAATTTACGCCCATGGTAAAGAAGCTTTAACGATAAAATTTTCGCGCAGCGCGCTTTTAAAGTTAATGCATCAACATCGCTTGGAAAGCAGCATTATCAATCTGAAAGTTAAAGATGATAAAAAGGGTAAAAATCGCCCCTGCCTGGTAAAAGAAATTCAGTATGATCCGGTGAAGGAAGATATTATTCATATTGATTTTAATGAGATTTCCTTAACGGATGTGATTAAAGTCAACGTGCCGATTGAAACTAAAGGTGAAGCCGCGGGTGTGAAGCAGGAGGGTGGATCTTTAGAGCATTTACTCTGGGAGTTGGAGGTAGAATGTTTACCGACGAGTATTCCGAAAAATATTTTAATCGATATTTCTGGCTTAAAGTTAAATGAAGCGATTCACGTTAAAGATATTGTTTTGCCGGCCGGGATTAAGGTCTTAAATGATCCTGCGGCGGTGGTCTTGCATGTGGCTGAACCGATGAAAGAAGAAGCACCGGCGGAAGCGCTGGAAGGCGAGACGAAGGCAGAACCGGAAGTCATTAAAGAAAAGAAAGAAGTTGCCGGGGAAGCTGCGGCCGCTCCTGAAGAAGGTAAAGGAAAAGATAAGAAGTGAAATTGATTGTTGGCTTGGGGAATCCGGGTTTAATTTATTCCGCCAGCCGGCATAATATTGGTTTTCGAGTAATAAAAACTTTAACGGGCGCTTTAAAGATTCCTTTAAAAAGAGAGCGCTTAGTTTACGCTTTGGTCGGTAAAGGCAGTTATGGCGGCCAAACCATTGTTTTCGCGCTTCCGCAAACATTTATGAATTTAAGCGGTCAGGCGGTTAAGGCGCTAGTCAAAAAATTTAAAGTTGAACCAGAAGATTTACTGGTGGTTTGTGACGATTTAGATCTGGATTTAGGAAGAATTAAAATTCGCCCGCACGGCTCAAGCGGCGGACAGCGGGGCCTGAATTCGATTATTGAAGTTTTAGGAAGATCCGATTTTAACCGTTTAAGGGTTGGCATCGGCCGTCCGCCAAGATCGCTAGACGCGGCGGATTATGTTTTAGCGAGTTTCGCGAAAAAAGAAAAAGCAATTGTGGAAGATGTAAATACGCTCGCGGGTGATTGTATTCTAAGCTGGGCGGAAAAAGGAATCGTAAAAACTATGGAGTTGTTTAACGTTAGCCTGCCATCTGGCAGAGAGGAAGGAAAATAATGAATAAGTACGAAGCAATGGTAATTGTCAGGCCGGATTTATCTGATGAGGATAAAAAAACTTTATTTAAGCAAATTGATGAAGCGGTAACCAAAAACGGCGGAGAAATTACGTCTTCCGGGGTTTGGGCAGAGCGAAGAAAATTATATTTTCCGATTAATAAATTCATGGAAGGAATTTATTATTTGGCCGCTTTTAACGCGCCGGCTGCCGCGATTAAAGAGGTACGCGGGGTTTATAAGCTTAACGAAAATATTTTAAGAGTTTTATTTACGCGCATGGATACAAAATAACAGGAGATAGCAATGGCAAGTTATAATAAAGTATTATTAATGGGAAATTTGACTAAGGACCCGGAGTTGCGTTATACTCCTCAGGGCACGGCGGTGGTTAATTTGCGCCTGGCGGTAAATCGGAAATATAAATCTAAGGATCAAGAATTAAAAGAAGAGGTTTGTTTTATTACCGCGGTAGTTTGGAATAAGCAAGCCGAGACGTGTAATCAATATTTACATAAAGGCAGCAGTATTTTTGTGGAAGGCCGTTTGCAGTCGCGTTCTTGGGAGGATAATACCGGAGCCAAACGTTCGGTGATTGAAGTGCGTGCCGAGAGAGTGCAGTTTATGGGCGCTCCGGGCGGCGCGGCGCGCGCGCAGGGCCAAACGAATGAAGCACATGCGGAAATGCCGGCCGAGGAGCCGAGCAGCGAATCAACCTGGTTAGCGGAAAGTGAGGAAGTACATGAAGGTTAAGACTCGTGGTTTTGGAAAAGATAAGAAAATTATTAAGAAAAAGAAAGACACCCTAGGGCCGGTGAGAAAAAGATTTTGCCGGTTCTGCGCCGATAAATTAGGCAGTATTGATTATAAGGATATTAAAAGATTGGAAGTTTTTATTACTGAAAAAGGTAAGATTAACGCCAGTCGTTTTTCGGGAAATTGCGCTCGGCATCAACGTCACATTCGGGAATTAATTAATAAAGCACGGTTTCTTTCGCTGCTTCCTTATACGCGTTAATCTGCGATGAAAGTTATTTTAAATAAGGATGTCGATAAAATCGGAAAAGCCGGGACCCTGGTGCAAGTGAAAGAAGGGTTTGCCCGGAATTTTCTCTTTCCGCACCATTTAGCCCAGCCGGCTACGGAAAATAATTTAAAAAAATTAGAAGAAACGCGGCAGCTAAACTCCGCGCATTTAGCAAAAATTAAAGAGGAATCTTTAGCGCTGAAAAAACGTTTGGGCGCGCTGGCTTTGACGATTGCGGCTTTAACTCAAGATGATGAGAAATTATACGGCAGTATTCATACGCATGATATCGCGGCGGCTTTAAAAGAGGAAGGTTTTGAGATCGAAAAAAGTGCGATTGACCTGGCGGAACCGATTAAAGCTTTAGGAGTTTATGAAATTGGCGTGAAATTGCACCCGGAGGTTGTGGCGACGGTAAAGCTTTGGGTGGTGAAGAAATAAAAGGTAAATTATTATGGCAAAAAATGAAATTTTAGATAAACTTCCTCCGCAGAATTTGGATGCCGAGATGGCGGTCTTAGGATCGATGCTTTTGGATGAAGAAGCGGTTTCGATTTCGGTAGAGAAATTAGACGCGAACAGTTTTTATAAAGATACCCACCGGAAGATCTTTCAGGCAATTAGCGACCTTTATAATTCCAATAAAGCGGTAGATTTAATTACTTTGGCGGAAAATTTAAAACACGCCGGATTGCTCGATGATATCGGGGGAATAAGTTACCTGACTTCGCTAGCCAATGCCGTACCGACTGCAGCTAATATTAATCATTATGCCGGGATTGTGCGGGAAAAATATATTTTAAGAACTTTAATTAATAACTCCACGAAGATTGTTTCACTTTGTCATGAAAGTGACGGTAATATCGCCGAAGTGGTCGATACTGCCGAGCGGCTGATTTTTGAAGTTAGTGACCGTAAGAATCAAGGTTCTTATCAGCATCTAAAAGAAATTGTTAAGGATACGATTGAAACGATTGATAAGCTTTATCAAAATAAAGCGCACGTCACCGGGATTCCTACCGGTTACATTGATTTTGATATTAAAACCGCCGGTTTACAGCCGTCGGATTTAGTAATTATCGCCGGCCGGCCGTCGATGGGAAAAAGTGCTTTTGCTTTAGGGATTGCCGAATACGCCGGAATCGTGGAAAAGATTCCCACGGCAATTTTTAGTTTAGAGATGTCTAAAGAGCAGTTGGTGCAAAGAATGCTTTGTTCGCATGCCCGAGTGGACGCGCATAAAGTGCGCACCGGGTATTTAGCGGCCAGCGACTGGCCGCGTTTAACGGCGGCGGCGGGAAAACTTTCCGAAGCTCCGATTTATATTGATGATTCTCCGGCGATTTCAGTGATGGAACTGCGGGCCCGGGCGCGGCGTTTAAAATCGCATCACGGGATTAAATTAATTATTTTAGACTATATGCAGTTAATGCGCGGATCAGCCACGAATATGGAAAGCCGCCAACAGGAGATCTCGGAGATTTCGCGCTCACTGAAAGCTTTGGCGCGTGAGTTAAGCGTTCCGGTGATCGCGATTAGCCAGTTGTCGCGCGCGGTAGAATCGCGTACCGACCACCGGCCGCAACTTTCGGACCTAAGAGAGTCCGGAGCGATTGAGCAGGACGCGGACGTGGTAGTTTTAATTTTAAGAGAAGAATATTATACCCCGACTCCAGATAATCAGGGGATCGCGGAGGCAATTATTGCCAAGCAGCGTAACGGCCCTGTGGGGTCTTTAAAGCTGGCTTTTATAAAAGAGTACACAAGATTTGATAATTTATCGCGCGTTGAATAAAATATTTGCTTTCAAACTCTTATTCCTATATAATAATAAAAATGCGTAAATTCATTCTAGCACTGCTTTTTTCCTGCACTTTTTTAACTTCCACACCCTTTATTTTTGCTGAAGAAACCCCCATGAATACGGCGGAACCGAAAACTACCGAAACGGCAGCTGCAGCTCCGGTAGTTTTAAAAAATGTCACCGCGATTGAAGTCCAAGGTAATAAGGCGATTAGCTCCAATGTGATTGTCTCCAAGATGAAGACGCGCATTGGCAGCGCTTATCAAGAGAATATCGTCAGTGATGATTTAAAAAGACTGTATTTGTTAGGTTACTTTGCCGATATTAAGATTGATACTCAGGATTATAAAGAGGGCCTAAAGATTATTGTTAACGTGGTAGAAAGGCCGATTATTGATAAGATTAGTTTTTCGGGCATTAATCTGCTCACGATGAAGGATGTAAAATTAAAGCAGCAACTTAAGTCTCGAGAAACACAATACTTAGATTATCCGCTGCTTACCGAAGATGTACGGATTTTAAAGAAGATGTACGAAAAAATCGGGTATAGCCAAGCCGATATTACATATAAGGTAGATTTGGATCAAGCCGCCAATAAGGCAAAAATAAATTTTATCGTGGTGGAAGGCCGGAAGGTGCGCGTTAAGGATATTATTATTAAGGGCAATAATAGTTTTAAAAGCCCTCGGATTTTAAAATTACTGAAAACAAAGCGCGCTTGGTTCTTTAATGCCGGTGTTTTAAAAGATGAAGTGCTCAAAGAGGATCTGGAAAGAATTAAATCTTTTTATCAGCGCGAAGGTTTTACGGATGTCGTGGTGACTTCGGAAGTCAAGCCGGACGCGAAAAAATCTTATCAGCTTTATGTCTTGATCCAGGTGGAAGAAGGGAAAAAATATTTAGTCGGTTCGGTAGTGATTGACGGCAATAAAGATATTACTGAAAAACAGATTTTGAGCCGTTTAACGGATTGTATTCCGGGCAAAGTTTATAGCGCTGAGGCGATGAAAAGAGATTCGACTAATATCCAGGGTTTATATTTTGATAAAGGTTATATTTCGGCGCAGGTGCAAGATTCGACGATCGTGAATCCTGAATCCGGGCGCGTGGATGTGTCTTATGGGATTATCGAAAACCAGATTACCTATGTCGATAAAATAAAAGTGCGGGGAAATATTAAAACTAAGGATATAGTTATCCGCCGCGAGCTGCGCATTCATCCCGGAGAGAAATTTGATGGCGAGAAATTACGCCGCAGTAAAGAGCGGCTGCAGAATTTAGGATTTTTTGATGATATAAGTTATGATACCGAAGAAACTCAAGAGCCGGATAAAAAGAATTTACTGGTCGATGTTAAAGAAACCAAAACCGGTTCTTTTAGTTTCGGCGGCGGTTATAGCACGGTGGATCAGTTTATCGGGTTTGTGGAGGTAGAGCAAAAGAATTTCGATTGGAGAAATTGGCCGTATTTTACCGGCGCCGGGCAAAATTTAAAGGTCCGGGCATCAATTGGTAATTTAAGTAACGGCTATGAATTAAGTTTTACTGAACCCTGGATGTTTGATTATCCGGTTTCTTTCGGATTTGATTTATATCGCCGGACGCATGACCGCGATACGGACACCGGTTATGGTTATGATGAAACGGTGACCGGAGGAGATTTACGTTTGGGTAAAGAGTTATCGGAATATTTAAGAGGCGATTTGACTTACCGTTTGGATCAGATGGAGATTAGTAATCCGACCGATGACGCTTCGCAAGATTTAAAGGATGAGGTGGGGACAAATGTGATTAGTGTCATATCTCCCAGCCTCACTTTTGATTCCCGGGATAATGTTTTTGATACGCGCAAGGGTAATTTAATTACCGGGTCTTTTGATTTCGCCGGCGGCCCGTTGGGAGGAGATAAGAGTTTTACTAAATTTTTCGCTCGGGCTTCGCATTATTTTCCGATGCCTCATGGAGCGGTATTAGAGATCAGAGGGCGCTTGGGTTTGGCCAATCCTTATGGTAGTTCGGATAAGATTCCGATTTATGAAAGATTTTTCGCTGGTGGCGCTTATACGATTAGAGGCTATGAAGAAAGAAAAGTCGGCCCGGTGGATCCGATCTCGCATGACCCGCTCGGCGGTGACTCGATGGTCGTGGGTAATATCGAATATACTTATCCTTTATTTAGTTTCTTAAAAGTGGCCGCTTTTTATGACGTGGGTAATGTTTGGGAAAAGATGGGGGATATTTTTTCCAATAGAAATGCTAATGGGGTGCCAAATAGCGGTGGATTGAAGGCGGGTTTCGGTTTAGGTTTACGGATTAATACTCCGATCGGCCCGATTATGTTAGATTATGGTATTCCAATGAATAAGGCATCCGGCGAAGATACGAAAAGCAGCGGACGGTTCCATTTTAGCGCCAGTCATGGATTTTAAGATTAGTAGATAGGAAGACGGAAGTTAGAAGATGGAAGATGGATGAGGGAAGAAGGAAGACTGAAAAACAGAAAAACTTAAAAACGGGAGGAGTAAGATGAAGAAGTTAGCAGTAGTGTTGTGCGGGGTGGTTTTTTCTTTGGCATTATTTACTTGCAAGGCGCAAGCCGCGGATAAATTAGGCTATATCGATTTAAGCCGCACTTTTAGCGAGTATTCAAAAACTAAAGTTTATGATAAAACATTGAGCGATAAAGAAAAAATTTATACCGACGAGCGGGATAAGAAAGTCGCGGATTTAAAAACTTTTCAGGATAAATTAACGCTTTTAAATGATAAGGAAAGAGAAGCGAAGAAAGACGAATTACAAAATAAAGTGAAAGCTTTCCAGGATTATGACCGCACGAAGCAGGGGGATTTACGCAAAGAGCAAGAAGAGAAGATGAAGGAAATCCTAAAGGATATTGAAGAGACGGTGAAGAAATACGCGGAAAAAGAAGGTTATACTTTAATCTTCAATGATCGGGTTTTGGTTTATCAGACTAAAACCATGGATATCACCAACCAAATTATTGAACTTATAAATAAGGGCAAGTAAGTAAAAAAAGTAGTACCTGGCGTTTATCTATGCAAAAAACTCTCAATGAAATAGCCAAATTGATTGATGGCCGGGTTGTGGGCGACGGCGAGATCCTCATTAGTGGGGCTTCGGGGATTAAGGAAGCCAATGAGCAGGAGATTACTTTTTTAGCTAATTCTAAGTACGCTCCGCTTTTAGATAAGACCCGCGCGGCGGCAGTGATCACTTCTTTAGAAACTCATAAATCTACCAAGCCCGTAATCTTAACGGAAAATCCTTCGTTGGCCTTCGCGAAAATTATTTCTATTTTTACGCCGGATGCCGCGGAGCATCCTCAAGGTATTGATTATACCGCCGTTATTGGGAAGAATGTTACTTTAGGTAAAGATATCGCCATTGGGCCTTATACGGTGATCGGGGATAACGTCGTCTTAGGCGATAATGTGGTCATTTATTCCGGTTGTTATATCGGCCAGCAGACGAAAATCGGCAGTAAAACATTAATTTATGCGCACGTTTCGATTCGCGAGAGGATTAGTATCGGCGCGCGAGCCATTATCCATGCCGGATGCGTGATTGGCTCTGACGGATTCGGGTTTGTGACAATTAAGGGGATGCATCATAAAATTCCTCAAGTGGGGACGGTGGAGATTGGCGATGATGTCGAAATCGGCGCTAATGTCACGATCGACCGGGCGCGTTTTGGTAAAACGGTGATTGGTAATGGCACGAAGATCGATAATCTGGTGCAAATCGCGCATAATGTTACGGTTGGTGAAAATACTTTAATCGTCGCGCAGGTGGGTATTTCCGGAAGCGTGACGGTGGGCAATAACGTGATTTTAGGCGGACAGGCAGGTTTAGTGGGCCATATTACCGTCGGTGATAACGCGATGGTTACCGGGCAATCGGGAGTGGCAAAATCCGTCCCTCCGGGAACGATGGTCTCCGGTTATCCGGCGCGGCCTTTTATGACCACCCAAAGAGCCAACGCCAATGTGCAAAATTTATCTAAACTTTTTGATCAGGTCAAAGAATTAAAATTAAAAATCGCGGCGTTAGAAAAAAAGTTAGAAAATAAATAAATGTTAAAACAAAAAACGATTAGCCGGGAAGTTTCTTTAGAGGGGGTGGGGATCCATACCGGCAATAAGGCGCGCGTAACGCTTAAACCGGCAGCGCTAGATTCCGGAGTGACGTTTATTCGTACGGATATTGCCAAAACTTGTAGAATAAAAGCGGATGTGCAGTCTTTATTGCTCGAGCCGAAATTAAGCCGCCGCTCGACCATTAGCAATAATGGCGCGGAAGTGCAGACGATTGAACATTTGATGGCCGCGCTTTCATGTTTAGGAATTGATAATATTGAGGTGGAGATTAATAATAATGAAGTTCCCGGATTAGACGGCAGCGCGCTTAATTTTGTTGAACTTTTAGAAAAAGCGGGAATTTGCGAACAAGAAAAAGCAAAATATGTTTACGCGGTGAAAGAGCCGATTACGGTCCAGGAAGGGTCAAGCTCGATTACAATTTATCCGGCGAAAGAGTTTAAGGTGGCTTATACTTTAAATTATGATCATCCGTTACTGGAGGCACAATTTTTAGAGCTGGAGATTAACGCGCAAAGTTTTAAATCCGACATTGCTCCGGCGCGGACTTTTTGCCTGGAGAGTGAAGCCCAAGATCTGAAAAACCAGGGTTTGGGTTTAGGCGCTAATTATGAGAATACACTGGTCGTCGGTAAAAATGGCGTGGTAAAGAATAAGGTCAGATTTGAAAATGAATTTGTGCGGCATAAGATTTTAGATTTAATCGGTGATCTTTATTTATCGGGGTGCGCAATTACCGGCCAGGTGGTGGCTTTAAAAAGCGGCCACGCGTTAAATTTAAAAATCGCGCAAAAAATTTACGCGCAGAAAATGAAAGAACAAGGAGCGAATATGGACGGAGCTTTAGATATTAATGAAATTATGAAGATTCTGCCGCATCGGGAACCATTTCTTTTTGTCGATCGTATCACGCATTTAGAAAAAGGTAAGCGCGCGGTGGGAATAAAAAATGTCACGATTAATGATTATTTTTTCCGCGGGCATTTTCCCGGACGTCCGGTGATGCCGGGAGTGATTATTTTAGAAGCCATGGCGCAGGTCGGCGGGGTAATGATGCTGGCGAGTGAAGAAAATTTAGGGAAGCTGGCTTTTTTTATGGCGATTGATAATGCTAAGTTTCGTAAACCGGTAGTTCCCGGCGATCAGTTGGTTTTTGAGTTAGATGCGGGGAAGATGCGTTCTAAAATTGGTACAGTGCACGGCAAAGCTCTAGTCGATGGTAAAGTGGTGGCGGAAGCGGATTTAATGTTTGCCTTAGTGGAAAATTAGAAGATGCCAATTCATCCTACAGCGATAGTTTCTCCAAAAGCAAAATTAGCGGATAATGTCAGCGTCGGGCCGTTTAGTATTATCGGAGATAACCTGGTGATCGGGCCGGAAACTAAAATCGGCGCGCATTGTGTTTTAGAGGGTAATACGACGATCGGCCGGGGTTGTGAAATATTTACCGGGGCAGTGGTGGGTAGCCGCCCGCAGGATTTAAAGTTTAAAGGCCAAACGGTTTACTTAGAAATCGGAAATAATAATATTATCCGCGAATATTGCACGCTTAATCCTGGTACCGCCGAAGGCGCGAAAACGATTGTGGGAGATAATAATTTGTTGATGGCCTATTCACACGTGGCGCATGATTGCCGGGTCGGTAATGGCTGTGTGTTGGCCAATAACAGTACTTTGGCCGGGCATGTCACGATTGAAGATAAGGCGGTGATCGGCGGATTAGTGGCGATTCATCAGTTTGTGCGCATCGGAATGCTTTCGATTGTGGGCGGATGTTCGAAGGTGGTGCAGGATATTCCTCCGTATTCTACTTGTGACGGCCATCCGGCGCGCGTTTATGGACTAAATCTGATCGGATTAAGGCGTAAAGGCGTATCGCATGATTCGATTAAACAAATTGACCAGGCTTTTAGAGTAATTTTTAATTCCGGTTTTTCCGCTAAGCACGCCGTGGAAAAATTGGAAGCGGAATTATCTAAATCCGAAGAAGTCGCTTATTTGGTTAATTTTGTGAAAACTTCAGAACGCGGCCTAGCCCGTTCGGTGGCGAAAAGTTGAAGAAGATCGGTTTAATTGCTGGAAATCGAAAATTCCCTTTGTTGTTTGCCGCAAGCGCTCGCAAGCAAGGTTGTCAGATTGTGGCGGTGGCAATTCGCGGTGACACTTCCTTAAAAATCAATAAACTCGTCGATAAAATTTATTGGCTTAAACTTTCAGAGTTTGGCAAGATGATCGATATTTTTAAAGCCGAAGCGGTGGAAGGCGTGGTAATGGCCGGCCAGATTAGCCCACACAGATTATTTAGCCCGGAAGTCGAAAAAAGCGCAGAGTTAAAAGAGATCTTAACCAATCTTAAAGATAAAAAAGCGGAAACTTTATTTGGCGCGGTGGCGCAAAAGTTGGAAGCGGCAGGACTCAAGCTTTTAGATTCCACGGTTTTTATGGAAGAGCATTTGCCTAAAAAAGGGGTTTTAACAAAAGCACAGCCGGATTTTGCGACCTGGGAAGATATTTATTTTGGCTTAACTTTAGCCAAAGCGGTGGCAAATTTAGATATTGGCCAGACGGTGGCGGTAAAAAATAAAGCGATTGTGGCGGTGGAGGCTTTTGAAGGCACGGATAATTTAATCCGCCGCTCAAATAAAATCGGACGCGGGAAAATCGTGATTGTCAAAGTTAGTAAACCCCACCAGGATATGCGTTTTGATATTCCGGTCGTCGGGCTTAATACGATTAAAAATTTAGTGAAAGCAAAAGTAAAATGTTTAGCATTTGAGTCCGGGAAAACACTTTTTCTGGATCAGGCCCAAAGTATTCGCTTGGCGGATAAAAAAGGAATTATAATTGTCGCAATTTAATCCGGTACAAGATTTATTTTCTTGACAGCTGCAACAAGTAGTGCTAAAAATAAGGTAACAAAAAGGGAGGAAATATGCCACGGGTAGCGGAAATAAAACCAACAGCGTTTAAGTTGTATGCACCGAGCGCCAAAAAGGTCGTCCTAGCGGGGAGTTTTAACAATTGGGACACTAAAAAATTAATCGCGAAAAAAGATACTAAGGGCAATTGGTTAGTGAAAGTGAGCCTGAAGCCGGGAAAGCATGAATATAAATTCATCGTCGACGGATCTTGGATTAATGATCCGCGTTGTACGAGTTGTGTTGCCAATACGTTAGGCTCGCATAACTGCCTGGTGGAAGTAAAATAATTTACGCTTTATTTTTGTGAGTAAACTTTGGGCGCTGCTTTTCATCTAAGTAGCGCCCATTTAAATTTATGTATATCTACGGGCCGATAAAATCACGTCGCTTAGGGCTTTCATTAGGGTTAAGCTTAAGTGCCAGCAAAGTGTGCAATTTTAATTGCATCTATTGCCAGTGGGGGGATATTGCCCCGACAGTTTGCCAAAGATTTGAGTATGCCGGAGTGGCGCAGATTATCGCGGAGTTAAAATCCTGGATGCTAAATCACCTGCCAGAAACTAAAGCATTGAAATTTGTTACGCTTTCCGGTTTAGGGGAGCCGACTTTAAATACGAATATTGGGGAATTGATTAAAGAAGTGAAGAAGATTATTCCTGCCAAGGTTGCCGTAATTACCAACTCCACGCTTTTAAATGACCCTTTGGTGCGCCAAGCGATTTTGGGAGTGGATTTGATTGTGCCGTCTTTGGACGCGGTGGATGAAGAAATATTCAAACAAATTGACCGTCCGCATCAGGGGATAAAACTGGAAAATATTATTAGCGGTTTAATCGCTTTAAGAAAAGAGTTTGCGGGCCAGATTTGGCTGGAAGTGATGCTGGTTTCCGGGGTGAATGACGATTGGGGCCATATTGAGAAATTAAAAACCATTATTGACCAGATTAATCCGGATAAGATTCAGCTTAACTCTCCAGTGCGCTCGACGGCGGAGCAAAATGTTGCCAGTGTGGAACGAGAGAAGCTGGAGAAGATGAGGGAATTTTTTGGTGCGAAGGCGGAAATCGTTTAACGCGCCTGTAGCTCAATTGGATAGAGCGCTAGCCTTCGGAGCTAGGCGTTGCAGGTTCAAGTCCTGCCAGGCGCAAGAATTTTTACCTTAATATAGGGGAGCTTGATGAAAGATAATCGCAAATACGTAAGAATTCCCGAAAGTTCACAGATATTTTATGAAATTATTCCGGGCGAGAAGGTCGTGGAATGCGCCACCAAGGATATTAGTGAAGGCGGAATTAAATTTATTGCCCAAGAGTTTATCCCCCAGGGCAGCCACTTAAGAATCAAGATCAATTTCCATAAAACTTTATTTAGCTTTGAAGCCTTGGTAAAATGGGTCTGGGCGAGAGAGCTCCCGCATCGTGAAGAATACGAAATCGGGGTGGAGTTTGTGGATATCCCCCAGGATGCCGTAAAATACCTCCAGCGTTATATCGAATCTCTCAACGAATAAAGGGGACCGAATAAAGGGGACGGTTCTATTTTTCTCGAGTACAGTGTAAGAAAAATAGAACCGTCCCCTTTATTCACTTAACCTATTGCAATAATTGCAATTTAGCTTCAGATTTAAGAGATTTACCCTTGACAAGTAGGGCAGATAGTGTTATACTTCAAAAAGTTGTTAAAACCTTAGAAAGGAGCTACAAAATGAAGTCCCGTTTAGTCCTCTTAGCATTACTTTTTGTTTTTATCTGCTCAGCAACCTCTTTTGCAGCAATAATTGTTGATAATCGTACTGGTGCGCTTAAAATTTTCATGCCTGATGGCAAACAAGTGGTGATTCAAAAGAATGATCCTCTACCAAATATTCCTGATGGAGCGATAATTACGCTTCTTGGAGGTTCAGTGACGATTGGTACGACCGGTAAATCGGTGGTTTCAGTATCAACCGGAACCTATACCCTGCAAATTAAGGAAGAATCGCGAGTAAATTTAACTTTAAATGCTGACGGAACGATGTCATCTACCGTTATTGCCGGTCAAACCACGGTTACTAGGAAAGTTGAAGCTTATACCAGGCCTTTGCCTCCAGCAGCATCTGAATTAGGAATAGCCGGGGTTCAGGAAACAATAGATGTTAGTCCATCGCGGTAATTGAGCGCATTTTATTATTTAAAAGGGAGTAAGCTATGAAATTTACAAAAAGTTTATTATTGTCAGCGGCAGCGGTGTTTTTCTTTAGCGGATTTGCTTTGGCAGGTGTTTTTGAAACGCAAATTATTAGTGAAGATTTCCAGCCGGAAGGAATTGTTTTAGGCCAAGATCTAAATAAAGAGAATGCCATTAATCTCGGCCAGGCGCGTTTTAAAGCTGCCGTTACTGCTTCTGAGAGATACGATAGCAATATCTTTCTTACCCCTAATTCAACACGTTCGGATTTCATTAGCGAGCTTAATCCCCAGGTATTTATGGATCTGCCTTTTGGGATCGATGAACGGCACAATTTTCAGGTGCTTTATGACGCGCGATTAGGAAGTTATGCCGACCATACCAATCAAAACTATCAGGACCAGGAATTAACGGGTTTACTTAATTTTAAGTTGCCTTTTGGATATTTCGCGCTGAGAAATTTTCTTAATAAAACTTCCGATCGGGCAGGAACCGAATTTACGAGCTTAATTAGGCGTACTGAAAATCAAGCGGACGCTTTATTTGGGATTGAGTTTAACAAATTAGCCAATGAATTTGATTATACGCATTATACCCGGCATTTTAACAGCCGTGATTATATAAATTATAATTATCGGGAGGATGTTGGTACCAGCACCACTTATTACCAGCTTTTTCCGAAGACCAAAGCATTATTTGAATATAATTATGGGAAGATTGATTACACGACTGATAATTCCCGTGATGGTTATTTTAATCAGTATCGGGTGGGATTGAAGGGTGATTTAACCGGTAAAACCATTGGGATTGTTAAGCTTGGTTATCAGGATAGAGAGTATAAGACTGGTGAGAGGCAAGCCTTTAATCATTTTGTCGCGGAATTGGGATTAATTAGTCAGCTCAGCGAACGCACGAAGGTAACCTGTAAATTTTTGGATACGGTTATGGAATCAACTTATGAAAATAACAACTATTATAATAATAATTCCTTAACCGTACAATTAGATCAGGGGATAATCGGGAATCTTTCTTTGAATGCTTTATTTGGCGTGGATCGAAATCTTTATCCGGAAGCCGGTATTACTGTCCCGGAAAAACGTAAAGATACGATTCTTACCACTGGTTTTGGGCTGGAATATCAAGTCAAGGATTGGGTTAAAGCGGGTTTAAATTACCAATATCGCGAAGATATTTCCAATATTGATCCCCAGGATTACAACGACAATCAGGTGATGGCAAGTCTCACCTTCATGATTTAGTCGTTTCCAAATTCTTATGAAAAAACACTCCATCTTTAAGTGTCTCATACTTTTAGCTTTAATGTTACTCGTGCAATCCCGCCTCTTTGCTGAGGAGAAAGCTTATCGTTTGGGGCCGGAGAATCTGCTCCAAATCGATGTGCACTACGGTAAGGATGGGTTAATTTCCCAGAAGGTGCGCGTGTCTTCAAAAAATCAGATTACCTTTCCTTTAATTGGAGAGGTAGATGTGAACGGGCTGACAGTTTCAGAGCTTGAGACAAAGCTTTATACGCTTTTAGAAAAAGATTATTTGGTTAATCCTCAGGTGAATGTGGTAATCGAGGAATATAGCACGGTTTCGGTGATGGGTGAGGTGAAAAAACCTGGTTCCTACCCGATTAAAGGAAGGCTCACGGTGGTCGAGGCAGTTTCACTGGCTGAAGGTTTCACCAAAATTGCTTCCCCGAATCGCACCAAGATCATTCGTACTAATGCGGATGGCACAAAAACCGAAATTCCCGTGAGATTAGCGGATATCATGAGAGGCGGACGGCAAAAAAGTAATATTAATCTTCAAGGCGGAGATGTAGTGGTGGTGGCGGAGAGTTTATTTTAAAAAATGATCAACCAGCATATCGAAGAACAAACAATTCCGGAAGATAAAATCATCGAAATTGATTTCCATGATTTGTATTTAAAACTGATTAAGCATCAGCGCTTATTGCTTAATTTTGTTTATGTTTGCGTCGGTTTTGCGCTCTTGTATTCTTTTATTGCCCGCCCGGTTTATAAATCTACGGCGCGTATTATGGTTGAAGCTAAAGCTCCTAAAATTACTAAGGTTGAGAATACCGTTTTTACGGATTATGCCGATCGTGATAATTATCATAATTCACAAATCGAAGTTTTAAAAAGTCATGCCGTAGCAAATTTAGTGTTTGATGAGCTCGGAGGTTACCAACCCTGGGGTAGTTTACGTGGTAGGGGGAGAGATTCCGGGACACTTACTAAAGATGAGCGGGTAAATCGCCTTTTAAAAACTATTCATATTAATCCGGTGCGCATGACCGAGATTATTGAGATTAGCGCTGAAGATGTCAGCCGGGAGCTGGCGGCAAAAATAGTAAATAGCTGGGTGAATGCTTATAAAATATTTTCATCTTTGGATCAGCTTATTCAACGCCGCAGTGAGTTGGAATCCGATATTGATCAGAATTTAAAATATGTTAAAGAGAAACATCCGATTATTCAAGGCCTGCGTTCAGAGATTGCCGCGATTAACGTTAAAATTGATGGAGAAAAACAAAATTCTTTTAGCGCTAATGTGAAGGTCCTAGATTCTGGTCAAGTCGCAAAAAATCCTGTGCGCCCAAAACTTTTTTCAAATTTAATTTTAGCTTTATTTTTGGGAGCTTTTGCTGGGATTGGATATGTCTTTATTCTAGAAAATTTAGATCAGAGTTTAAAAATTCAATCTGAAATTGATAGTTTCCTGCATCTGACCTGCTTAACGACTTTACCTATATATACACCAGAGAAGGAGAAGGAAGTATTTCCTTGTGCGCTTATCTCTGCCAAAGATAGCAATTCTATGTTTGCGGAAAGATTTAGAGTCTTGCGCACGAGCATTATTTATAGCAACCCCGATTTAAGTAAAAAAGTAATTTTAGTTTCTAGTGTTGGACCAGGGGAAGGAAAAAGTACGGTAGCGGTAAATTTGGCGACGGCTTTTGCCCAGTTTGAAGGTAAAATTATTTTAATTGACGCGGACCTGCGTAAACCGACTTTGCACACTATTCTTAATCAGCCTTGTGAAAAAGGCCTCACCGAGCTTTTGGTAAGTCAAAATTTGGATTATAAAGCTTATTTAAAAAATAGTGGGATAAAAAATCTTGATTTTATCTCTTGTGGCACGATTCCTTTGAATCCAGCGGAACTATTAGGCTCTAAAAGATTAGAGCATTTAATTAGCGAACTGGCAAAAAATTATGACCGTATTATTTTAGATGCTCCGCCGGTGCTTGCGGCAACCGATGCGGTGGTGCTTTCTACCAAGGTCGATACAACACTATTAATACTGAAAGCCGGCTCCACGCATAAACAAGCAGCAGTAAGAGCAGTTAAACTTATCCATTCTGTGCATTCCAAGATCTTAGGCGTAGTTTTAAATATGGTAAAAGCTGAGGATAACAAATATTACCAATATTATAACTACTACTCTCAGAATGTTGATAAGAAGCAAACCTGATTCTTGCAATGTTTATTCAACTTACTGATGCTTTACTGGTCTTTTTATTAATCTTCCTACCTTTAGCACTCGGCGCGGTACATCCCTGGTCAATTACTCTTTTTGCAATCACGGCTGTTATTATCTTTAATCTTTTAGTTTTTCAAAAAGATTTTAGTTTTAGAAAATTTTTTCATCTTCCGGTTGTAATCTCTTGTTTGGTTTTTTTTGGTTTTTTACTTTTTCAGCTTATTCCGTTACCGCCCAATATCTTAAAAGCAATCTCACCCAATACCTATAAATTATACGCTGATTTTTTTCTCACCTATCCTTGGATTAATAACTGGCGGCCACTAAGTATTTATCCATGGCTTTCAATTTCAGAGTTGATCAAGTTTTTCAGCTGTGGATTAATATTTTTGGCAATTCTGGCGCGGTCAGCTTTAAAAACCCAGGAGGAAGTAATAGGAGAGACTGAACATGCTTCGCTGAGCTATCTTCAGCTCGGTTGCTGTACCGGGATTTTGGCGATTCTTTTACATAGCTTGGTTGATTTTAATTTGCATATTACTGCCAACATGTTTTATTTCTCTGTTCTGTTTGGTTTAGCAGTGGCAATGAGCAGAAAAAATATTAGTATTGATAAGAAGTTTATTTTAAAAATAACAAATGTGATTATTTTTAGTGGTTTTATTAT
>CAIVOB010000037.1 GCA_903907475.1 Candidatus Omnitrophota bacterium | reverse complement strand
GGATAATAAATCATCGGCTTATCATAAATCGGCAGCATCTGTTTACAGACACCTTTAGTAATTGGGTAAAGCCGCGTCGCTTTGCCACCCGCTAAGATTATCCCTTTCATCTAATTACCTCCCCGTCTACCGTTAGATAGGCCAAATTTAAAATATAAAAATATCAGAATCGCTAAAGTTACAAACGTCACCGCGTTTGCAACAATAATTATCGCATCGCGCCTGGCAATCCCATAAATTAACCAAAGCAAAACACCCAAAGAAAGCTGGAATAAAGTCAGTGCGCTAACGTCTTTAACGGATTTTGTGCTTAAGGATTTGTGAATTTGCGGAATGAATGAAAACATTGTCAGCGTAGCAGCCAACGCGCCAATTATCGTCCAAATCATAAGATAACTTTTAAAAACCGACGCGCGCCGGCTTTTAGGATGCCGCTTGCTTGAGGAATAAAATCTTCTTTTTCAATTTTTAAATTATTAAAACTCACTGCCCCCTGCTTAATAAGACGCCGCGCTTCATTTCCGCTAAGAACTATTTTACTTTGGACCAGTATTTCTAAAACCGTTTTTTTACTGTCAGTTTTAAATTCTGGCATCTCCTGAGGAATCTCTTTTTGAGAAAAAACACGTTCAAACTCCCCGGCTTCATTCTCGGCTGCCTGAAGCGAGTGATATTGAGTAATAATAATTTTGGCTAATTTTACTTTTGCCGCTTTCGGATGCAGCTGCTGCACTAAATTTAAATCTTCGTCGGTAAGTAACTCATAATATTTAAGCATTAATTCATCGGAAATTGACATCAGCTTGCCAAAAATTTCCTTGGCCGAATCATTTATTCCAATATAGTTACCAAAAGATTTGCTCATCTTCTGGACGCCATCAGTTCCTTCCAGTAATGGCATAGTGATAACCACCTGCTGTGATTGTTTATAATCCTTTTGTATCTCTCTGCCCATCAAAAGATTGAATTTTTGGTCAGTCCCACCCAATTCTACATCTGCTTTAAGTTCTACGGAATCATAACCCTGGATCAAAGGATATAAAAACTCCAGGATAGAAATATCTTCTCCGCTGAGATAACGTTTTTTAAAATCTTCTCGGGCCAGCATCTGAGCAACGCTAGAATGCGTTGTTAGATCCAATAATCCTAATATATTTATTTTCTTAAGCCACTCACTATTAAATCTAATTTCAAGTTTTTTATTATTAATATCGAGAACTTTAGCAACTTGCCTCTTATATGATTCCGCGTTACTAAGAACTTCTTTCGTAGTAAGTCGTTTTCTTTTTTCCGAACGACCAGTAGGATCTCCAATTTGACCAGTAAGATCACCGATGAGAAAAGTAACCTTGTGACCACAATCCTGAAACTGACGCAGTTTGCGTAAAAGCACGGTATGCCCCAAATGCAGGTCCGGAGCAGTAGGGTCAAACCCGGCTTTAATTTTTAAGGGGCGTCGAGATTTAATGCTCTCTTCAAGCTTCTTGCGCAGCTCGTTTTCAGAGATTATTTCTACAACGCCCCTTTTAATTACTTCTAGTTGCTGTTCAATATCCATATTATTTTCTTACAGCCGAGCGGTCAAGCCAATCTTGGCCTGCTCCACATCAACTTTAATTACTTTGACCTTTATTTTATCTCCCGCCTTGAGATTAGCAACCATTTCTTTTTCGATTTCACTGGAATAGATCAAACCTTCCAATTCATCGTCGATCTTCACAAAAACACCAAACTCCGTTAAGCTCGACACCTCCACCTCTAATTGCGTATCCAAAGGATACTTCTCGGCAATCTTCACCCAAGGATTCGCTTGAAGCTGTTTGAGCCCTAAAGCAATCCGCCGATTAGTCGCATCGACTGACAAAACGGAAACATCAACTTTTTGCCCTTTTTTCAAAACATCCTGCGGATGGCCGATTCTTTTGGTCCAGGAAATATCAGAAACATGGATCATCCCTTCCAAATTAGAATCCAGCTCCACAAATGCTCCGTACTCCGTAAAACCCCGCACTTTACCGCTGGCCTCTGTACCGACGGGATATTTTGCTTCCGCCTCTAACCAAGGGTTCTGCTCTAACTGTTTTAAGCTCAAAGATATTCTGCGCGATTCTTTTTCCACGCTTAGAATCTGCGTCTCAACCATATCTCCGACGGCAAACATTTCGCCCGGATTATTAACGCGCTTCGTCCAAGAAATCTCAGAAACATGGATCAAGCCTTCAATACCTTTTTCCAACTCCACAAAAACTCCGTAAGGTAAAATATTAACCACTTTACCTTTAACCTTGGTACCAACAGTAAATTTGTCGACGATATTCTGCCAAGGATCCGATAATCTTTGCTTAAGGCCTAAAGAAACTTTACCGCTGGCCTGATCTAAATTTAAAACCATCACTTCAATCTTATCGCCAATGGCGACAATCTCTGAAGGATGGCTAATTTTCGACCATGACATATCGGTAATATGCAATAATCCGTCCACGCCGCCCAGATCAATAAAAGCGCCAAAATCAGTGATCGCTTTCACTAATCCCGGATAAATATTGCCAATTTTTAACTCGCCCCAAATCTTACCCTTAGCGACATCCCGATCCGCTTGCACGGCTTCGCGACGGCTCACGATAATACTGCGGCGTAAATTATTAACCTTTACAATTTTAAACTTAAAAGGTTTATAGAGAATATCTTTATCGGCAATATTACGAAACGAAGATAAAGAACTCGGCAAGAAACCTTCGATCCCCATGATATCAACCAGGAACCCACCTTTAACTTTTTTCACCGGCCGGCCTTCGACTAAAGTGCCATCGTTGGAAAGTTTCACAATCTTATCCCAACCTTGCATGCGCATCGCTTTTTCACGCGATAAAGTCATTACACCTGCGTCATTCTCCATCGTCTCGAGTAAAAACTCCATCTCTTTACCAATCTCTAAATCTCCGGAGCTAAACTCGGTAATCGGCACAATCCCTTCAGATTTAAAACCAACATCCACTAAAACTTCTTTGGTTTTAATCTCCACGATTTTTCCTGAAACCACTTGGCCTTCTTTTAAAACTTTGATACTTTGATTGTATAACAACTCTAATTCTGCTCTGGAATCTGACATTTTTAAATTACCTTCTTTCTTTTTTTAGTGTTATTTTAAGTATAGTAACTGCAACTAGTTAAATAATTAGTGTCTGTCCCTAATTAACCGAATCGTAAACGAAATTGCATGACTCGGCGCCCCCTTTCCTCGTAAGTTTGTTCGTAGTATAAAGCTATTAATTTTTATACTCCTTCTTTCAAAATGATTGCTTTACCCAAAGCCAGCAATTTTTTGGCTTGTGTTAAACTCCTGGCTTCAGCGTAAGAGCGCATAATCGGCTCCGTTCCCGAAGGGCGAAACATTAACCAACTCTCATCCTCACAAATAAGCTTTATGCCATCGTAATCTTTAATTTCGACCACTTTTTTCCCTAATAACTCTTTGGGTAAACTTTCTTTCTTGGGCTCCACCCGTTTTGAGAGATGAAAATCTAAACGCACATAATAATATTTACCAAATTTTTTTTCACACTCATTAAGAATTTTAAGCATATTTTTATTGCGATAGGCCATCATCTCAATTAATAAAAGGCCTGCCATCGAGCCATCGCGCTCCGGGATATAATTTTTAACCCCCATCCCTCCGGCTTCTTCTCCGCCGGCAACGATATCTTCGGTTTCCATAAGATTAGAGATATATTTAAAACCTACTGGGGTCTCATAAAGTTTGATCCCCAAAGATTTAGCAATATTGTCCATCATCGTGGAACCACAAATGGTCTTCACTAATCCACCGCTCCAGTTACGATCCTGATTTAAATGCAGCGCTAATAGGCCTAAGATCTTTTGCGGATGAATAAATACTCCACCCGGAGCAACTGCGGCAATCCTGTCGGCGTCACCATCTAAAGCAATCCCTAAATCAAATTTTTCTTTTTTTACCCGCGCCTTTAATTCTTTTAAATTCTCTTCCACCGGTTCCGGGCGTGAGCCGCCAAAAGACGGATTGATGGTATTACGCATAAACTCAATCTTGATCTTAGTGCCTTTTAAAACTTCGGCCATAAAACTATCTCCGGAGCCATACATCGAATCCACTAAAACTTTAAACTTTTTATTTTTAATTCTCTTTAAATCAATATAACCGCGAATAAACTTAATGTAATCTTTGACGATATCTACCGCTTCAATCTCAGAGGGTGCGCAAGTTTCTTTAACGCTCGTTTTGCCTAACAACGCTTCCACAGCATTAGTTACTTCTTGGCTTGCTCCGCCGCCAGCGGCATTTTTAATTTTAAAACCGTTATACTCCGCCGGATTATGCGATGCCGTAATCATAATCCCCAAATCTAACTTGCGGGTTTTCACGACAAAACTTAATGCCGGAGTCGGTGTCGGCCGATCCGAAAGCACCACTTCAATGCCGTTACTTTTTAAAACTACCGCCGCCGCTTTAGCAAAATTCGCGGACATAAAACGCGTATCAAAACCGACAGCGACTTTTTTCCCCGTACCGATATAATCGGCAACTGCCTGGGTAAGAATTTTCACATTCTTTAAAGTATAAGTATCGGCAATAATCGCCCTCCAACCGTCAGTGCCAAATTTTATTTGGGAAATTGTATCACTCATCGCTTTTCTCCTCTTCTTAAACTATTAATTGCCGCGCTAATATTTTTTGCTCCGAAAATATACGAACCGGCGACCAAAATATTCGCTCCGGCCTCGATCACCTGCTTGGCCGTAACGCGATTAATTCCGCCATCCACCGCGATATCTTTTTTAAAAATTGCCCGCAGTTGTTTAATTTTACCAACTGCTCCGGGAATAAAAGCCTG
>CAIVOB010000036.1 GCA_903907475.1 Candidatus Omnitrophota bacterium | reverse complement strand
TGATTTACTAAAATTGACGTTAAAGTTTTCTTTTAAACAGCTCGATGAGATTATGAATACGATCTCAGAGAGCGCGTTATATTTAGAAAATAACATTAATAGTAAATTAATTTTGCATAATTTAGGAGCGCAACTATGGAAGGCATGATTTTAGTGCAATTAAGGAATTCTGGTCCGGTGCAGTTTTATCAGGCAGGAAATCTCATTTTAAAGGTTGGGGATTGCGTGATTGTTGAGCATGACCGGGGGCTAGATTATGGTTCAGTGGTTTTACACGGGCAGGCGCATTGCTGCCATGAGGATGGCCCTAAAGAGGCTCCGAAAAAAATAATTCGTTTAGCCAAGGAGAGTGATTTAAAGCAAATTGATGATAATCGCGTTAAGGCCAAAGAGGCTTATAACGCCTGTGAGAAAAAAATTGCCGAACATAAGTTAGATATGAAATTAGTTAAAGCGGAATATTCTTTTGACCGCTCCAAGATTTTATTTTATTTTACTTCTGACGGCCGGGTAGATTTCCGGGACCTGGTAAAAGATTTAGCCAAGGTTTTTAAGGCGCGGATTGAGTTAAGGCAAATCGGGGTAAGGGATGAAGCGCGGCTTTTTGGTGGATATGGTTCTTGCGGCCGGGAGCTTTGTTGTAGAAAATTTTTAAAAGATTTTGAGCCGGTGACGATAAAAATGGCTAAGGAAGAGGGCTTGCCTTTAAATCCCCCTAAAATTTCCGGGCTCTGCGGGAGATTGATGTGTTGTCTTTCTTATGAATATGAAACCTATAAGATACTCTCTAAGGGTTTACCACATGAAGGTGAGCATATTAATACCGTGCAAGGCAAGGGCAAGGTAATTAGTGTTAATGTTTTTAAGCGTTTGGTGAGCGTGCAATTAGAAGAAGGTGGATTTTTAGAGGTTAGTTTTAAGGAAAGAGAATATGTCAAATAAGTTTTTTATTACGACACCAATTTATTATGTCAATGCCGCTCCTCATATCGGGCATTCTTATACTAATATCGCGGCCGATGTTTTGGCGCGCTATGAGCGTAAGATTTTGGGCACAAAAAATGTTTGGTTTCTTACCGGTACGGATGAGCATGGCCAGAAAATTTTAAAAGCGGCTAGCGAAGCCAAGCTTTCTCCTCATGAGTTCGTGGATCGGGTAGTGTTAAGCTTTAAGGACCTCTGGAAAAAGCTTGAGATTTCTCACAATGATTTTATTCGCACTACCGAAGAACGGCATATACAAACGGTGCAGAAAGCTTTACAGATAGTTTATGAAAAAGGTGATATCTATGAAGGTGTTTATGAGGGAGCGTATTGCACCCCTTGCGAAACATTTTGGCCGCAGACTCAAGTTACGGAAAATCTTTGTCCGGATTGCTTGCGTCCTTTAGAAAATATCCGGGAAACTAATTTTTTCTTTAAGTTATCGAAATATCAAGATTGGTTAATAGCGTATATTAAAGATGCTAGTAACCCTGAGCGATTAAATTTTATTCAGCCGGCGAGTCGGCGGAATGAAGTTTTAGGCTTTTTGGAGAATAATAAATTAGAGGATCTTTGTATTTCTCGCCCAGAAGAGCGTTTAAGCTGGGGGATACCGTTACCTTTTAGTAAAAAACATGTCACCTATGTCTGGTTTGATGCTTTGATTAATTATATTAGCGCGGTAGGGCAATTTGATGCGCAGAATATTTATCATTCACCTTGGTGGGATAAGGATGTTAAGGTTATTCATTTAGTTGGTAAAGATATTTTAAGGCACCATGCCATTTATTGGCCGATTATGCTTAAAGCTTTGGGTATTAGGCAGCCGGATACGATCTTTGCGCACGGTTGGTGGATGATTAATGAAGATAAAATGTCTAAATCTAAAGGTAATGCTGTTAACCCGGTAGAATTAATGAATAAGTTTGGGATTGATGTCTATCGGTATTTTCTTTTAAAAGATGTTACTTTTGGCGCGGACGGCAATTTTTCCGAAACAGCAATTGTGAAAAGATTTAATAATGATCTGGCTAATGATCTGGGCAATTTGGTTTATCGCACCTTAACAATGGTGGAGAAGTATTATCAGGGATTATTGCCGGATTTAGATGTTTTTAAAGTTATTTATGATGCTAGCGGTGAGAATATAAAAAATAAAATTTTATCTCTAGATGAGCAGATTCATTCAGCGTTAGAGGGGAAACTCGATTTTAGCCTGGCGCTGGAGAAGATTTGGGAGGTTATTAGCTTAACTAATAAATATGTCGAAGAGACTAAGCCTTGGAATCTATCAAAAGAGCATAAAGAAAAAGAGTTGCAAGGATTTATTTGTTTATTAGTGGAAGCATTAAGAAAAGTAAGTTTAGCTTTGGAGCCTTTTATGCCGCAAACCGCGTTTAAGATTATGGAGCAATTAGGTACCCGAGAAACAAAAAAAGGCAGCCCTTTATTTCCGCGTATTGAAACCTAAAAAAAGTAATAATTTCATGCTTGTTGATACCCATTGTCATTTAGATTTTCTACAATTTTCGCCGGATCGAGACTTAGTGTTGGCGCGCGCTAGAGCAGCCGGTGTTTTAAGATTCATTAATATCGGCGCGACTTTAGATTCGTCCAGCGCTTCCTGTCTTTTAGCAAGAGAGCATGAGGATGTTTACGCTAGCGTCGGTGTGCATCCGCATGATGCCGAAAGCTTTGACTGGGAAATTTTAGAAAAATTAAAACAATTGGCTTCAGGGAAAAAAGTAGTCGCGATCGGAGAGACGGGGTTGGATTTTTACCGTAATCTTTCTTCTCGAGCCAAGCAACGCGAGGCTTTTACGCAGCAAATTAAATTAGCGCAAAATTTAGGCCTTCCTTTAGTGGTGCATAGCCGGCAGGCAGCGGCTGAGACAATCGAGATTTTAAAAGCAGCGGGGGATATCCGGGCAGTAATTCACTGCTTTTCCGGAGATAAGAATTTTTTAGAGCAATGCCTGGATTTAGGTTGTTATATTTCTTATACCTGTAATATTACTTACAAAAAATCTTTAGATTTAAGAGCGGTGCTTAAAATTACGCCTTTGGAGAAGTTAATGTTAGAAACAGATGCTCCGTATTTATCTCCGGAAGGGTTTCGCACCCAGCGTAACGAGCCGGCGCAAATTAAATTATTGGCGCAGGAGGTGAGCGAAATATTAGGGGTTAATTTTGATAAAATCGCGCAACAAACAACTCAAAACGCATTAAATTTTTTTAAAATCAAATGAGTACTCCGGTAGGGATAGTCAAATGTTTAGGTTATGACCCAATTCTAGTGCAACAGGCTTTAGAAAATTTAATTCAGCTTTTGGGAGGCCTGGAGCGTTTCATTTTGCCGGGTTCCCGGGTGCTGGTAAAGCCGAATCTTTTAATGTCTAAGGGGCCGGAATGCGCGATTACCACTCATCCGGAAGTAGTGCGCGCCGTAATCCGGATGCTGAAAACGATTAATTGTAAAATTATTGTCGGAGACGGGCCAAGCGTTTGGGGTAAGTATGTTGAGAATGTAAATCAAGTTTATGAAGTTACGGGTATAAAACAAGTTTGTGACACGGAAGGCGTGACGCTGGTTAATTTTGATAAACGTAGAATGCGCAGTAAATTTCCTTTGACCGTTTGGCTGGATAATTGCGATTATTTAATTAATTTACCTAAATTTAAAACGCATGAGTTTACGCTTTTGACCGGGGGAATTAAAAATCTTTTTGGTTTAGTTTCCGGAACTTATAAAACGGAGTTACATAAAAATTATTTTGAGCCTCAAGAATTCGCCAAAATTTTAGTAGATATTTATGCGGAGGTTAAGCCCACCTTAACGATTGTTGATGGGGTCCTGGCTTTAGAAGGTGATGGTCCGGCGACCGCGGGAAAGGCGCGTTGGCTTAATCTTTTGCTGGGAGGAACGGATTGTGTTGCCATAGATTCGGTAATGGCTAAAATCATGGGGATTAAAGCGGGAGAGGTTTTTACGACTAAAGAAGCTGCGCGACGCGTATTAGGAGAAGAGCGTTTAGAAAATATTCAGGTGTTGGGTGAAAATCTCGAGCAGTTAAATACCCGGCCGTTTATTTTGCCCACTACTCAAGCCAAGGCGCGTAAATTTCCTAAGGTTTTAAAGAAAATTTTAAAAGGATTAATTCGTTATTATCCTTATGTTTTAAGAGCAAAGTGTATTCGTTGCGGTCATTGTATCGAGGTTTGTCCAGGTAAATGCATTAAATTAAGACGGGAAAAAATAGTTTTTAATTACCGGCGATGTATTGCTTGTTTCTGTTGTCAAGAGAGCTGTCCGGAAGCGGCAATTAAAGTTAAAAAAAGTTTTTTCGCCAGATTGATCGGTTTATAAAGGGGAATTTTAGCTAAAATATGCAAATTCGCACGATTGATTGGAAAAATAATTCGATTCGGCTTATTGATCAGACTAAATTACCGCAAGAATTTGTACAAGTTAATATTAAGAGTTTAGAAAATATTTGGCGCGCCATTAAAATGATGCAGGTGCGTGGCGCTCCGGCATTGGGGGCGGCTGCTGCTTTAGGCGTATATCTTGGGATGAAAGATTATTCGGGTAAAACTTGGGGCAAATTTGAAAAAAGATTAAAAATGGTAGCTGCATATATTGCTTCATCGCGGCCGACGGCGAGGAATCTTTTTTGGGCCCTAGAAAGAGTAACTGCGGTGGCTTTAAAGAATAAAAATTTAGCGCTTGAAAAAATAAAGCAGTTAATTTTAGCGGAGGCGCGCTTGATTATGCAGGAGGATCGCAGCGCTTGCCGTAAGATCGGAGCATTCGGTGCTCGGTTGCTTAAAAATGAAGCTCAGGTTTTAACGATTTGTAATGCCGGAATTTTAGCGACGATTGATTATGGCACGGCTTTAGGAATTATCTATACTGCTCAAAAACAAGGAAAAAAAATAAAAGTTTTTTCCTGTGAAACGCGGCCGCTTTTACAAGGCGCGCGTTTAACTGCTTGGGAGCTTCAAAAGCGTAAAGTGGAAGTAATTATGATTGCCGATAATACCGCGGCAACGCTTATGCAACAGGGAAAGATTGATTTGGTTTTAACCGGAGCAGATCGGATTGCCGCTAATGGGGATGCGGCAAATAAGATTGGTACTTTAAATTTAGCGCTTCTTTGTCGTTATCATAAGATCCCGTTTTATATCGCTGCACCCAGAAGTACGTTTGATTTAAAACTTAAAAATGGTATGAGTATTGAAATTGAAATGCGTTCTGAGAGTGAAGTGCAGAATATCTCTCAAGTGAAAGTTGCGCCGTTAAAGGTGCGGGCGTTTAACCC
>CAIVOB010000035.1 GCA_903907475.1 Candidatus Omnitrophota bacterium | reverse complement strand
TCCTCATTACCACCGTAAACTTTTTCTGATCGTAATCTTCGGTGATATATTCTTTGCTCCAAAACCTAGAGATGCTCCGTTCTATCCTTAATGGCAACAAGCTTACGCGATCGCTATAGATTTTCTCCGTATCTTCAAACAATAGCACCTTCGTCTTAAATATTACTAAATTAACCTTTTTTCCATTCAAGTCGACTAACCCAAGATTATTATACTCTGATCTCCCCAGAGGGCTGATAAGATATGAAACTCTTTCACCGGTATAGTCAACTTTATCAGTTTCTGCTTTCAAGAAACGATTATTTATAAAGATCGCCAAGACCATAACCAAAAACATAAGTACTTTATTGGTCTTCATATTTTTTAAGGTAACAAATTAGTAGGGCCACTTCCAATTTTTTATCTCTGGCAGATCATCTCCGATTTCAGTAATATATCGGCGGTGTTCAATAAGTTTTTTATTTATCCACGCTTTCAGATTATCCGCCGCGGGGCCGAGATTAGGCAGGCGATTCATCACATCACCGGCCAAATGAAAACGATCTAACTGATTCAACACGACCATATCAAAAGGAGTCGTGGTCGTGCCCTCTTCTTTGTACCCTCTGACATGCAAATTATTATGATTTTTACGGCGATACAACAGCCGATGAATCAACCAAGGATAACCATGAAAAGCGAAAATAAGCGGTTTATTAACCGTAAACATTCGATCGAAATTTTCATCCGAGAGTCCATGCGGATGTTCGCTCGGCGGCTGCAGCGCCATTAAATCTACGACATTAATCACTCTCATCTTTAATTCAGGAAAATTCTGCCTAAGAATATCGACTGCCGCTAATGTTTCCATGGTCGGAACGTCTCCGGCGCAAGCCATAACCACATCCGGTTCCCCTCCTTTATCATTACTTGCCCATTCCCAAATACCAACGCCAGTCGTGCAATGTTTCACCGCCTCTTCCATTCCTAAATATTGCAACGCCGGATGTTTGCCGGCAATAATCACATTAACATAATTGCGGCTCCGCAGGCAATGGTCGGTAACCGAAAGCAAAGTATTGGCATCCGGAGGCAAATAAACCCGAATAATCTCAGATTTTTTGTTCATCACATGATCAATAAAACCCGGATCCTGGTGCGAAAAACCATTTTGATCTTGCCGCCAAACATGAGAAGTTAATAAATAATTTAAAGAAGCAATTGGTTTGCGCCAAGGAATATGCCGGCTAACTTTTAACCACTTGGCATGTTGGTTAAACATTGAATCAACAATGTGCACAAAAGCTTCATAACAGGAGAAAAATCCGTGTCGTCCGGTTAGTAAATAACCTTCCAACCATCCCTGGCAAAGATGTTCACTTAAAACTTCCATCACCCGGCCATCGGGCGCCAAATGATCGTCACCAGGAATGCGCTCGGCCATCCAAGAGCGATTTGTAAATTCAAATAAAGCATTTAAACGATTCGAATTAGTTTCATCGGGGCCGACAACTCTAAAATTACTGTTGGCTTGATTCATTTTCATAACATCACGTAAAAAATAGCCCATCACGCGCGTCGCCTCGGAAGTATCTTGACCGGGCTTAGATACCGCTACAGCATAATCATGAAAATCAGGCAGCTTGAGGTCCTTTAACAAAACTCCTCCATTAGCATGAGGATTAGCGCCCAGACGCAACATCCCTTTAGGCGGAAGTTCTGCTAATTCAATTTTTAGTTTTCCATTTAAATCAAAAAGCTCTTCCGGTTTATAGCTTTTCATCCATTTTTCCAATACCTTAATATGTTCCGGGTGAGAAAACAATTCCGCCAACGGCACTTGATGCGATCGCCAAGAGCCTTCTGTTTTTAAGCCATCAACTTTTTTCGGGCCCGTCCAGCCTTTAGGAGTACGCAAAATAATCATCGGCCAGCGCGGCCGTTTCAAATTATGTTTACCCCGCGCTTTTTTTTGGAGCGCGTGTATTTCGCCAATCACCTTATCCAAGGTTTTTGCCATCAGCTTATGCATCGTTTTAGGATCGTCCCCTTCGACAAAATAAGGTTTATAACCGTAGCCCAGAAACAAATCTTCCAGTTCGCGATGAGGAATACGCGCCAAAATCGTCGGGCTAGCAATTTTATACCCATTCAAATGCAAAATCGGTAACACTGCGCCATCGGTAACGGGATTCAAAAATTTATTCGAATGCCAACTCGCCGCCAATGGCCCGGTTTCCGCTTCACCATCACCCACCACACAAGTAACAATCAAATTCGGATTGTCGAAAGCTGCGCCAAAAGCATGCGCTAAACAATAACCCAATTCGCCTCCTTCATGAATAGAACCGGGAATCTCCGGCGCGACGTGGCTGGGAATCCCCCCGGGAAAAGAAAATTGTTTAAAAAGACGTTGCAGGCCTTCGGTATTTTGAGAAATATGAGGATAAACTTCACTATAGGTACCTTCAAGATAAGCATTAGCGACGATTCCCGGGCCACCGTGCCCAGGCCCGATAACATAAATCATATTAAGGTGAAAATCTTTTATTAAACGATTCAAATGCACATAAATAAAATTTAAACCGGGCGTCGTCCCCCAGTGTCCAAGCAACCGCGGCTTAATATGTTCCTTCTTAAGCGGCAGTTTTAACAAAGGGTTATCTAAGAGGTAAATTTGACCCACGGATAAATAATTAGCCGCCCGCCAATAAGCATTAATTTTTTTAAGTTCCAGGCTGCTTAAGGGCATAAGTTTTTGTTTATTTTTCATATGATTTTCTCCTTTTAAAGCTTCTCAAAATCAATTTGCCCCTTATAAGGATCCAAGCCAATTAAACGCACGCGAAGCTTTTCTCCCACCACCAGGCCTTTTTCCCCGCGCATCAGACGCCCTTCAACTGGGGGCAGCAAAATCCGCACATACGTTCCTTTATCGGAGGCGCCCGTAACTAATGCCGCGAAAGATTCTCCAATTCTTTGGCTCAATAATACTGCTGCCGCGGCTTTGCGCATAAAACGTTCCACCTTTTTAGCGGCAATATCGCGATCCGTACAATACGCGGCAAAATCAACCAATTCTTTCTGACTGTATGAACAAGGCTGTTTATCCAAAACTGATTTTAAAAGCCGCTGAATAATCACATCGACATAACGCCTATTTGGAGCTGTCCCATGAATATAATCCATAACCGCCAGGCCAAAATGCCCGATTGAAGTTGCCTGCGGATCAAGCATCACATATTCTCCCGGGCCCAATAACTTAACAATCGTTAAAGAAAGATCGGGAAATGTTTCCGCGGACAAAATTTTCCTCTTATGTAGAAACTGGGCCAAAGCCTTAGCGTCAGGCTGCAAGGGTAATTTTTCTTGATAAGCGGCAGCAACTGCGATAATCCCCGGCCAATTTTTAGGAACGCGCACCACCCGTTGAATCATCGGAAACCCCGCTTGCTTTAAAAAGTTAGCCATCGTAACATTGGCAGCAATCATAAAATTTTCGATAATCGCCCACGCGCGATTTTTTTCCTGAATCACAAGCGCGACAACTTTTTCTTCTTGAATTACCGCCCGAGCTTCCACGGTCTCAAATTCAAGCGCTCCTTGCGAGACACGAAATTTGCTCAAACGCTGTGCGGCTTCATCCTGTAGCTCTAATTGTTCCTTAAGGCCGACTAAACGTTCAACTCCCACAGGCACGCCAATTTTACCTTCAAGCCAAGCACCGATTTCTTCGTAAATAAGTTTTGCTTTATTACGAATAAGTGCCCGATAAATAGTTCCCGGAACGATTGAACCATCAACAAAAACACTAAATTCAATCACCAAAGCATCGTGATCCGCGTCAGGCAACAAAGAAGTAAGCTCCGTTGACAAACGCTTTGGCAACAAGGAATAAACATCAATACCGGTATAAACTGATGTTCCATTATGTGCCGCGTAATTATCGGTTTGAGAGTTTTTCGGGACAAATAAATCCACATCAGCAATTGCTACTTTGACGACAATCTCATTGTTTGCGCCACGCACGCAAAATTCTAGCTGATCAAGATCTAAAGAATCCGCGTTATCTATTGATGACCACAAGAGAGCGCGCAAATCTCTGCGCTCTCCTGTCGCGTTATCCAAAAGTTGACTTGGATTAAGGGCATTGATTTCATCTAAAACGAGTTTCGTGACGACAAAATTAAAACCATATTTCTCGATCGCCAGCTGCGCTATTTTACGAAGATTAATATTTTGATAATTAGACATTGAGAGAATTATTCTTTACTCAACTTCATGCAATCTTTCTGCGGCTGCTTCAAGCGCTTTTTTCGCTTGGTCTCTGACGCTTTCCCAATTATCTTGGGTCGCACCATCCACCAATACTAATTGCTGGGAAAGATTTTCTTTTGCCAGCTTTATTATCGCAATATTAACGTTTGATTTTTCTGTCCCCTTTTGAACCTGCGGTGGCGTTAAATAATTATCCAAAAGTTGAATTTTATTTTGTAATAACTTTACAAATTTGGCTTTAGATTCATAGGGATAATTTTTTAAAATCCCAAACATCAGTTCCCGGGGATCACTTTGGCCAACCTCTCCTTTATCTTTTATTTTACAT